>NZ_JAGJEK010000010.1:0-184470 GCF_018101015.1 Pseudoalteromonas sp. MMG005
GGCGCAAAACCCCAACATACTTCATCGAATTACGAATTTGATGAATAACGCACTCCTGTACTTCGGCGTCAGGATAGATTGTTGCTATTGCTTCAGGGAAACCTTTTAGTCCATCAACACAGGCAATTAAAATATCGGATACACCACGATTATGTAAATCTGTTAATACTGATAACCAATAGTTAGCCCCTTCACTTTCAGAGACATATAAACCAAGTAACTCTTTGCGGCCCTCGATATTGACACCTAGTACGGTATAAATAGCCTTACTCACGTAGCGCCCATTTTCTTTAATCTTATAATGAATGGCATCAAGCCAGATAAACGGGTAAAGCGTGTCTAAGCTGCGCGCTTGCCATGCTTTAAGCTCTGGTATCAGTTGGTCTGTTACGGCAGTGATGGTGGCCTCTGATACTTCAACGCCATACATATCCTGTATGTGGCCTCGAATATCTCGGTAGCTCATACCTAAAGCAAACATAGATAGAATTTTCTCATCAATTTCAGGCGTTAACTTGGTTTGGTTCTTTTTAACAAGCTGAGGTTCAAACGAACCTGAACGGTCTCTGGGCGTTTCAAGTTCGAATTGACCTATGGATGACTTAACTGTTTTTTTGGTTGAACCATTTTTACGGTTAACTTCGGTCTCAGATTCTAAATGCTGCTCTAATTCAGCTTTAAGAGCCGCTTCGGTGAGTTGTTTGATTAATGGTGTTAGAACACCGTCTTCGCCAGTAAGATCTTTACCAGCTTGAAGTTCAGCTAATGCTTTGCTGAAGTCGAAAGATTGAGTCATGTGTCACTCCTGTTTTCTTAATAATACTGAAATGACACAGATTTCTAAACACTACCGTAAGCCCTTCTATAACTTCTTTAGTGGGATTTCCGTGAGGTGTTGTTTTTAACCACTCTTTGTTACTGTGGTCAACCTTGACTACGTTCCCGTGTACTATTAATCCCAATTACAGCCTCTTTCGCCTAACACTTTAACAATTCAGTCTAACCATTTATTGATTAAAAATAAATTTATATAATTATTTGCACTAACTTTGTTGTGTCAAATTAGCTTTTAACCTTTCTATCTCTAATAGTAATTTCTGATTCTCACTATCTTTCTGTTCGGCAATTTCAATCATTTTTTTCTTTTCCAATTCAAGACGTATTTTATCTGATTCTAATTCACTAATCTTCAATGACTTTTTAAAAGACTCCGTTTTTTGCATTGTTCTTTTTCGACTTGAAATATAATCTTCTAAGGAGCCTGAACTGCGATGGGTCATTTCTCTTTCCAACTGAAGTGCAATAGCGGTTTCACTTGCACTAAAACCTAACTCTATTGCAGCGTCCAGATGTTTATCAAGGCTATCTCCTGCAAACTTATGACGTAAAGAATAAATTGATTTACCTTTAGGCCAGCCAAGTTCTGTGGTGATTTCACTAAAGATCTTGCTAATATTCTCTGCCGTTAGTGGTTTAAAGCTGTTAGGGTCTAAAAACAAATGCCCTTCATAGCTACCTGTATCAACATTCCTAAGAAATTCATTCAAATCATTCTTAATGAAATGACTAATTGCTAGCACAGTAGATAACCTAAAGTTTATCGGCATAGTATTACCTTGCTTTGCTAGCTTCGGAACAACCGACAAGTAATCTTGTTTGTTTAGGTCGAATTCTTTAGTGATAATTTCATCTGAAAATTGAAGCCTTTTATAACTACTAACTGAAATTGGGCGACTACCAGTTTCATTCATAATCTGCGCAATTAGCAATAATGACGTGCGTTCATAACCGTCATATTCATTAATGATATAATTGTTTAATTCTTCTAGTTCGTATTCGCTAGCATCTTTCTTTTGTCTACTTCTTTTATCACAATCTCTGAATAATTCTGGATAAAGTGAATCATTGTTTGGCTTTTCGTTTCTAGATACGGCGATTTCCTTCAACAATAATGATGATGTTATTTGATATGAGAACTTATTAGCCGGATCAAAACCAAGAATATTTGGGTGATATGTACCTTGCTTTTGTACCCAATGATAAAAGTTATAGATTGGCATCAAAAAGTCGCTATTGACCGTCTGTTTAGCAACGTTTTCATCACCTCGATATCGTGAATCTGTTGTCGTTTCTTTCAAGCAGAACGTCCTAAATTCCCTCATGCGAGAGTCATTCATTTCAAGCCAGCTTATTTTATGTTTACCAGAGTTCAAAAATTTAAATAATCGTCTAAACGCTTTTCTATAGGTACGCTTGGTTTTAGGATCTCTATCAAGATCGATTAGAAAATCAGTAGGTCCCCAAAGGACCTCTCCGTTAATATCTTGATAGACGTAGTGATCGTGACGGTCATAGCGTATTTTTGTTTCAGTAATCTTGTTACTCACCTGAAACCTCCAATTTCAAAGGGGTGCCGTGATGTCTTTTAGCACTAAAATC
The DNA here is from genome assembly GCF_018101015.1 of Pseudoalteromonas sp. MMG005. Lineage (NCBI taxonomy): Bacteria > Pseudomonadati > Pseudomonadota > Gammaproteobacteria > Alteromonadales > Pseudoalteromonadaceae > Pseudoalteromonas > Pseudoalteromonas sp. MMG005. The sequence goes on from NZ_JAGJEK010000010.1 coordinate 2,440, forward strand.
AGTTGTATTAACTTGAGCAACTAGCTGGCTCTTATTGCCGATAAACAGAATGGAATCACTAGAAGCGTTAATACATGTATAAAGCCAAGGTTTATTAATCAAATAGAAATTATCCAAAACAACTAAGGAATGAGTAAATTGATTAGTTTGAACCTTATGCGCCGTAATTGCATAACACAGCGAAATACTTTCAATATCATCTGATGACAAATCGATACAATCATCGCCAATGTTTATCTTCATCCAATACTCACGCCCATATATAACGACAGGCTTTTCGTATATTTCTGCTATGTTTGCCAACGTACCAACTGGTACATCAACAAACTTATTAGATTTAGCAAAAATAATAGGCTCCCCCGCATAGAAAACAGATTCTCCAATTTCTAGCTTTGCTACTTTTTTTCGGTTAAAACGAATACGCTGAACTTGAGAATTTATGTCATCGCATAACTGAGGATTCGAACAAATGATCTTAGGTACATCACTTAACATTGGAATCAATTCGAACCAAATATTGATTGTAATGGCACTAAGCATCTCGTGAGATTTATCTTCAGTATGGTAAATACTTAGGCTTTGTTCTTTTGACACGTCAAATGCAGGAATAGCATCAAATACTGATGATGCCGTGCTGCCCATTAAAGAGCTATATAGCCGCTGGATATTAAGCTGGGACTCGGCACCATTGACCTCAACTAACTCTGTTACGGCTTCACTTTTCAATTCAACAGCTTGTTTAAAAAACGATCCCGGACCTATAGGCGGTAATGTAAATTTATCACCAATAAAACAAATGTGAGCATTAAGAGGAACAACCTTTAATAGTTTATATAACGTTAACATATCAACTGAATGTGAATTTTCTATCAGTATAAGTGCTCCTGACAATGCGCCTTTTAGGTTTCGCTTTTTTGCCTGTGAAATGAAGCGATTAATAGATTCTCCCTTTAAATTAGGCAGTATATTGTCTCCATTACAAACAACTGAATTAACTCTCCAAACGTTAATACCATTATTAAGGCATACATCAATGATGATCTGGGATAGCAAAGACTTTCCTGTACCAGCTTCTCCTACAATAAAAGAAACAGGTCGATTAAAGGCATTACCTAATGCCTGTAACTGAAGAGGATTTAGTTCAACACTGTGGTGATCTAATATTGATAACGTTTCGTCAAACGCCAACGAATTCGTATCAAATAGCTGCTTTATCTTAGATAAACGCCTGTGAAGTAATGCATTAATTGCCTTTTCAATCGCCTGATGACCTAAGATTTGTATAGTGTCATTTTGTTTGTTGAAACAAAGTGTCTGAAAAGCACAGTCTTCAATTTCATTAAGTTCAAGCCCAATGCCTGCTTCAATCAGTTCAGCTTTGACTTCATTAGCAGGTAACGCCATATCACCGTTATTGCTATGTGCTGAATAAAGTAGTGATTCAACAAATGAAATAGCTCTACGCTTATCGTTTAAATTGATATCAAAGTTAGCTCTTACTTTTTTGTCTAGTGATTTCCATGTCCGCTTTGCAGCATTTACAGATGTTATAGGATAGAGCAGATATGGATTCTTTTTTATCAAGCTAATTGCGTCACGGCCTAGTAGTTGACGAGTACTTTCAACATACTCAACTGGTAATTTGTGTCGTTCAAAAAATAGATTTAATTCACTTTCACCAACAGCCTTAGCCCAACCATCACAAAGATTTTGAGCCATAACTGGTGAGATTTTTAGCTTTTTACAGTTAGATAACTTTTTAGCTGAGTAACTTTGTAAAACTGCAAATAAATCTTCACCAAAAGCGAGATTAAGTTTCTTCGTCCAATAGCTATTTATACCGACAAAATGGGCGTTGTAGATAAGGAAATCACAAAGTACCTCAGTTGAAATTTCTGCGTTGGGGTGCAGCTTTAAAGCCTCATCTACAATGAACTGTGAGCCATATTCTTTATCAAAGGAATAATCACCAGTCGCTCTCCAGATTTCTCCTGTTTGCGGGATTGACGTAATCGCACCGAATTCAGCCTTAACGACTATTTTTTCACGTGCAACCTTTAATAAAAATATAGATGAGATACCACGTTTATCTTGTGTATAGTGCCGAACTAAAGTGACTACGCCTGTTAATTGCTTAACATCTTCGTGAAATGATATATTGCTTATTTGCATCACACGTCACCGTCATCCAAGTAAAGCTTTGGAATATACCGACCTGTTGCCAACAAAAACTCTTCTGAAGCCAGATCTAATTGAATAGAGTTAAGCTGGGTCTCTAATACCTTAACTTTCAATTCAAGCTCACTATTTGAAACCATATTTTCTACATTTTCTTTTGCTGAATTTTCTTCTTCAACATCATCAGGTAGTTCAATCTCAAGCCCGTTTTGTTTTCGAACTAGCTTCTCTATTGGACCATCAGGAGCAAATAACTTTTGTAGATCTTCATTCGTATCAAGTGTTGATTTAGGCACATTATGCATCTTGAAAATTTGAGTCTTGTTAACCCGACCTTGATACAAAGGGATAACAGGCGAAGTATTTACCCAATCTGCTATCTTTTTAGCATTCTGTTTACCGATATCCTGAGAAGATTTTCTGCGCTTATTCACCATGATTTACTTCCCCGGAAAATCAATAATAGAGGTGCTTTCGTCAGCATTTTCGTAGTCGATACCATGTTCGTCTAAAAGCTTTTTTAGCTTTGTATTTTCGATGCTAAGCTGCTTGCTCTTTAGATCAGACTGCTTAAGTTGTTTTTTCTTCAGATCAAGCTGGGATTTTATAGACAAACGTACACTTTCAATCTGGTTCTCTAGCGTGCAGTTTTCTTCTTCCAAGTGTTTGTTAGTCACTCGAAGTTCAATTAACTCGTATGCCAGCCCTTGGTGATTAGCTTTAGATATTTTCAGCTCTTCCTCTAGCTCTTGTAGGGCGTTCTTTTCTTTAGTGTTGGCTTGCAGCTTGGCCTTAAACTTCAGCCTTTCCCAAAGGTTAAGTTTATTTTTATCGCCATAAATTTTTAATTTTAAGCTCGTGGGTATAGCATCTAAAGACTTTGCAGACGTTGTATATGGCGGAATATCATATTGCTTAACAACTTCCTTACTATTTTGTTTACCGTTCCAATTTCTAAGTCCTGTAGGGCTGGTAGGAAAGAATTCAAGGACATATTTTCCTTTGTCATCAACTTGTTTATTACCTTGAACCAATACAAAAGGGATGCCTTCGTTTGCCCACTTTTCAAGTATTTCTACTTTTCGTTCAATACGCTCAAAGGCTTCTTTTTGTTGAGGATCTTGGTTTTGATTTGTCTTAGCCATTAGGTTGCCCCCCTTTGAAAATACTCTTACTTCTTTCCATTGCGCGTTCATGGCTTTCTATCAAAATAGATAAGTTATCGCTTTGCTCCTTTGCTCGCATACGTTCAATAGGAAGCATTGAAAAATCAGTTAGGACAGCCTTTAGCGCGATTAAGTCTTCTTTCATTATGTTTAGTTGAGTTCGTTTTACTTCTTGGTATACACAGCCCTTACAAACAGATGGCTCACAAGGAGACTTATGCTTTTTAGCTTCATTCTCTTTTTTATGGCAAGTTGCGTGGGGTTTAGGCTTGTGTTTATGACCTCTAGCATCAAGTACTTGAGCTATTTCATTACTTTTTTCTTCGTCAGGTAATTCGCTAAAGCCTTTACCGTACTTGTCTTTGGTATAGTTGTTGAACCTCACACTCTTTTGCAAAACGCGGTAAACCTTTTTCAAATAAGAAGTATATTTACCTGCCATTTCTTCGGTGCCCATAAGTAAAGCCAGAATGTCTTTTGCCGTTGTTTCAACACCTACTTCAGCAATGATTTTATCTAGAGACTTATTTTCTTCTTTTATCGCAATGGTTGATTCAGCTTTCTCATTTCGAGTCAGCTTGGTTTTATGATGAAGTTGCTCATGCGTTTCTCTAGCGGCAGGCTCCGTTACATAAACAGTTGTTTCTTCGGGATCAACATGTCCTAGCTGGTGACATAATGCTAGTAAGTCTGCGTTTTTATACTGATAATGGTAAATAACAGCGTAGATACGTCTGAATGGGTGGCTTGACATGTCCACTTCAGCATCATCTAGCACCATTTTTAAAAATGCATTGCCAGTGATCTTTGAATCTTTTCCCTTATTAAAATGATATTTATAGTGTTTAAAGTTTCCTTGATCATCAATTCGAAAACTTGGCACATTAAACAAACCGTCAACATCAACAGCGCCCCATGCTTTTTTCAATTTAATTAAGCATTGAATTGCTTTAGTGCTACCGTTGTTAGTTGTGTACCAGCGTCGCTCACCATTTTTCTCGTTATAAAAGCACGCTTGATACCAATTGAATTTTTTATCTTTACAGCGAAAGAACTCTTCCGTAATGCCAATAAGAGGGTGCTGGACTTCGGCTTGTCTTCTTGCGTTGTAAGTTTGCAATATGACATAGCATGCGGTCATCAATAACGTGATTACTTCGGTTACAGAGAACGCCTCAGAATCTTTATCTGAAGCGGTTAAACTCGATTTGTGAATTTCAATACCTAGCAGTTTTTCAAGCTCTTTAACTTTTTTCGAACTAACTAAAAACTCTGGAAATCTACCTTCAGTCAGTGTTCGATGGCGAAGCCCTTCATCAAGGTATTGATTTTTTAAGTTGGTAATTTCATTTACTAATGAAATTATTTTGGATGAATATTCGTATACCCAAAGGTGTGAACCGCCTAATAGATCAACAACATGTTCTAAATCCAAATTTTTTGTGCGACCAGCAACTTTACCTAGTTTTTTAGAAAGCTGGTTGGGGTTAGGAAAAGGAATAAACTGCATCCGATCTTCATTATCTAGTTTTGCAAACCTATTCCAAGTACCAAACCAGTTATTCAAAGATTTAACGGCTGGTTGAGAAGGTGCAGATGCGCCTTTAGATGCTAAACGAGCACCGAATTTAACTCCCTTTGATTTTAGGTGTTCTGTTACTTTTTTGTAAACGCTGGTTGGAACTTGATTTTCTAGACTAACCGCACCGATACATTGGGCAATCTTAGGTACTCTTATACTAGTTACTTTAGAGTTTTCGGTATTACCGTCTTTGATTAAAAATGGCTCTAGTTCGTCATTCTCGATTAACAAATCGACAAATGAATTAACTCGTTCATGCAAGGCTAGCGTTGCTGGAATACCACCTTCTTTGAGCGTTACTTTCATCTTATCGATTTGCTTTTGATTTACACCATTTAGTACGAGATGACCATGTAAGCACATATATTCAATGAATTGCGCTGCAACGTTAACTTGCGACATTATCCCTGTTTTTACAAATGTCGGCGTATGTTTAGCTCTGTTTGCATAGATATCGACGATTTCAACAAGCGCCTTGGCATAGTCAGGGTAAACCAAGATAGGCACTGGGTGCTGCCACCCCGCAGCACCGGGAACCCATATATCACGTAGATCTACAGAGCCTTTTTGCACTACCGTTTCATTGGCTTTCGCGCCAGTGATCTTTGCATGATAATGTAAAACAGTACCTTCAATAGAGAGCTTTTCATCTGTAACTTGCAACAGTTTTGCATTTTCTAAAAGCAGGTCGTCATGCTCTTCCAGTATCTCTTCCGGCTTTATGTCTTCTAAGAACTGGTACTTAAGATTACTGTTCATTTTCTAATCTCCCTTTAGCGTCTTTGAACATTAGAGGATTGGATAACTCTACATACTTCACTAAACCAAACGTAAATCGCATGTCAGGCGCTATATACTCATCAAAATACTCTCTACCATGCTTTGCCAGCAGCACCTCACCACGTGCTATGTAATAAGCCTGATGTCGCAGAGTTCGTACAAATTCATCAACACCTAGTTCTACGCGATTGAACTCACATCCTTCTCCTGAATGGCATTTTCGACCTTTACAAATGCTATCTTGCTTAGATTTATCAACAGCAGCGAAGATGTCTGTGCATGATGAGCCGTCTGCTAAAATGAACCAATCTGGCAATTCTTCTTTATGGTCTGCTGGTGCTACGATTAAATCTTCGTCAATGTTGTTGCGATCTAAGCCGTATTTCTCTATTGATGTTTCTTTATGTCTAAACTGGACGGTTGTCTCAAATTTTCGCTGAAAGTCAGCATTGTTGGCTTCATATTCAATCACGGCGATAGGGTGCGTTAGATAAGCAGAAGTGACTCTACTGCTTGCATGATTCCGTTCTCGTTGTGAATTAACCAAGCTACCGTCGATACCTTTTCTAAGGTTCATTTGATGTTTGGCTAATAACTCCATCCGGAAATATGGAAGGGTGTAGTGATCACGCAGCCTGTCTATAATAGCTGCCGATAGGAAATTTAGTTTTGTCGAACCCGGAGTATCCCAAATACTATCTGGTTGAAAGTCCATTCGTATCATGTTGTCATGATGTTGGATAAGAAAGCTGATCACCTCACGAATTTCTCTTTCATGAGGCTCAATCGTAACGGGCGTAGTCTCTTTACCTACTTTTTCTTTGAAGCCAGCAAGTACAAAAGATCCTTCTGGCATTTGCTCTGGCAAATTTGCACGAGTCAATGTAGCTATTACATCTTTATTCCAAGTGGTTCTGATAACTAATCTTATAAAGCACACAAGAAGAACATTTTTAGGCAAAAATATGCCTGACCAAAAGAAATCTCTCATACCTGTACTTGAGTTAGGAAACCAGTGTTTCACATAAGTCGGGATTAACTCAGATTTTTGAGAGCAGTAAATTGAGCCTGATATGCCAATGGATAGTTGATGTCGAAGGTAAGCCCCTATCACAACTTCATTTGTAAATTCCTTTCTGATGGAACTTGCTTGTGACTTTAAAATCAACCGACCTTCGTCAACCTGATTATCTTTAACTAGAACAGTAACTTCTTCTGGGGTATCTTTGATGTGAACCCCATTTTCGTCTTTTTCCGTATAAGTGTTAAAAGTAGATACAAGCTGTTTATAACATTCAACTTCTTTCTTACACGCATTTAGTATCTGGTTAATTGGCTTTTCAAAGTACGCTTGTACACTTTTTCTTAGTTCTGACAGCGATTGTTGTTGGTTTAAAATAGGGCTGGGTAAGACATCGCCATTCTCATCTACAGGCTCAATTAGTTTTTGAGCATTCATTTCATCAGAAGCGCTAAACCGAGATTTGAAACCACAGTTTTTTATATCAATCTGGCCGTTGATTTTACCCGCGTGATTACTTAAAAATGTTCGTAGACTTTGGCTTCTAGGTGCTTTTAATTGTATATCTTGCTCATCGATGATGTCTTCAAGTTGAGCAAAGCCCAACCTGAAATCCCGCTGCTCTAGGTCAGATAAAGGGCTGATAAGGATATGCCTTACTTGCGCTGACTCTAATGATGTATCTACGACATAGCCTAAAGTTCGCTCTATGTCAGATAAAGATATGGCAGGCATCGGCGTGGTTTTTGTGTACGTTTGTAGGTTGTTCAACGCCGTGACTAGCACGCTATTTAATTTTAATAAGGGGGTTAATTTGGTCAGGTTAAACTCGACGGTAACATCACTCTTTTTACCGTTAACTTTGGAATACCCTTGAAAAGCCATAGTTTTAACTTTTTCTTTTACATTGATAGTCGAATCAATCTCAAAATCGTTTAATAATTTTCCACTTTGAGTTGGGATATCACATAAGTTCAGAAAGTCACGAATAAGGCGTAGCTTTTCTTGTTTCTTGTCTGGGAAGTGTTTGGTGATTAATAGCTCTAGATCTATTAAACCCTTGGAAACATTATAAGTAATCAAGTCTTCGGGTTTTTTAGCTAATAATAGTCTCGCGTCACTATATCCCCCTTGCTGAAGCAGCATCAAGATTTCTATTAGGTCAGTTACGCTGTCCGTATCGGCAACGCTGGTTTCTGATATTTTTTCGAACTGATTAAAACAATTCTCGCCCACACTCTCTAACGGCAGAACCAATGGTAGTTGAAACGAATCTACAATATGCTCAACGTTCTTACATTGTATTATGAATCGTGGTTTAAATTTTAACTGACCTGAGCTGTTGAAATTGGTTTTGAAGAGGTCTTTCGCTTTATTTAGCTCAGGAGCGGTTAGTCCATGATCAAATAGTTTCTGTCTAAACAGTGTACTTAGCTGATTCAACTTTCTATTTGGCAATGCCTTATGTAAGCATTTCTCAAAATCGATTAGTGCATCGTTAATTTTATTTGGGGTTAATAAGTTTAAGGGACTGTTAAGTAATATTTTTATTTCAGAATATTCAGGCCACTGATCAATTTCACGTATTAATTTTTTTAAGCCCGCAATGACTGAGTATTCAAAGGGGGCTTCTTTTGATGCGTTTTCTAAATTGACCAGAAGATTGTGTAAAACCGAATCGTTAACAAATAGATTTGGGAAGGTATCGGGATCAATAACGGCAAATTTTGTTTGATTTCTTACATAGACGGTAAAAAGGTCGATGTTAGGGTTTTTCTTAAAGTCTACAGTTGTTGATAATAGTGTTTCATAAGCTAATTCTGATGCATTGAAGCCACTTTCTATGGGAGCACTGAATGAATTGAAAAAGTTTCTGACTGCGGTGCTGTAACTTTTGGCTCTGCTCAAAGGAAAGCTGTTTATTAATGCTAGCTCAACTGACTTGTAACCTTGGATTAGATCTGTGATGGTTATAGTTTCTGGTTTACGCACTAATAAATGGATTAATGCTTGGTGCTCTTCTTCGTCAGCTTTTATCAGTTGCAGTAACTTTGATATCGCTAATCGTAAATTGTAATGCGCAAGAGAAGAGCTTTTTTCGTTTTCATCATCCCATTTTGAGCAGATTAAACAATGTTGTAAAAAGCTACCTTTTGGGGCTAAGCTTTGGAAAATTGCATTGTCGATGTTGAGGATGCTTTTATTGTTATAGTTTTTCATGGGCTGACTTAGGTATACCTTAAAAAATTCATCGACTTTCAGAATGGTTAATGTAAATCATAGCATTTAATCGGTCGGTCGGTGTGTCTATTTATAATTTATAATACCTCAAGACTCTGTTAGCACTTGCCAGTGCGCTGGAAATGATCATTGAAAAAGGGGTGTATGATAAGGTTATCGTTACGAGAAATACGCCTGAAATCGCAGAGAGTATCGGGTTTTTACCAGGTACCGAAGAAGAGAAAATGGCCCCATGGCTTGCTGCGATCACGGACACACTTGAAGTGCTTCATAAAAATGATGAAAGTCCTATTTCAAGTCGTAATTATATAATGGAGAAAGCCAATATTCAGTTTAAATCGGTCAATTTTATGCGTGGTCGCAGTATTCAAAACGCCGTAGTGATTTTAGATGAAAGCCAGAACTTAACCGCATCGCAGTTAAAAACGATTATTACGCGTTGTGGAGAAGGGACCAAATTAATATGCACGGGTAACTTAGCCCAAATAGACAGTAATTATTTAACACCTCTCACATCTGGCTTGACCTACATTGTTGAGCGTTTTAAACACTTTGAAGGCAGCGCAACAATTAATTTAAATGGGGTTGTACGTAGTAGATTGGCGTCTTTCGCTGAGGAAAATCTATAGTTCTTGAAGTCTTAGGCCACGGAAAGGTGGTGGCCTTTTATTTTACCAAAAGCAAGGTGTTTCACTGTTGAGCCTTGCTTATCATTACCTTGCTCGTTATTGTGTTGGGCATAGGGAATCATTTAGCTATCCTTTATGGACTTTGATCAAGCGTTCTTACCTTTAAAAAAATATCATCAAGCGATTGCTGTTACCTTAAGTATCGCGATGCTTGTGGCCGCAATTTTATGCCTGCACTTGTACCATATTAAACTTGAGCGAAGTTATAATGACAAGGTTGTGCATTTTCAGCGTTTAAATGGGCAGTTAGATCAAGCTATGTCTGCGGCTGAAACTGTATTTCAAAGTGTCTTTATTAGCCTTGAGCAACCGCTCAGTTATCATTTTGATCCATTTATCATGGCGACAATTGATCAACGGGCAGATTACTATTATCGAAAATTGCCGCATGGTGCAGGTGAGGTGATAGGGCGGGGGCGCTTTTTAAATAACCCTCAAGCTTATCGACAATGGCAACAGGTTATGGCATTAGGGCCAGCTTTTAATACAGCGTTAGCGTTAATCTTACCAGTAGATGCGCTCGCTTACGTCAAAGATAATGGCTTTGCATTTGTAAAGCGCCGTTATCACAACGAAAGTCATTTATTGACGGCATTACTTGAGGGGAAGTTGTCACCTGACTTTTCTGAGAAAATGTATAGTAGTACTGGTGTAGTAGAAATTAACGGTAGAACCTATTTTGCGATAGGACAGCGTCGCTCAAGTACGTCAAATGAGCATGTTTTATTGGTTTACAATACGCAAAAAGTGCTGGCGTGGTTGAATCAAGTCGGTTTACCTAAAACGGTTGCTACATTATTAAATAAACACCAGCAAAACTTACTGACCCACCATGAGTTTTTAACTGAATCCCAGCAACAGCGCGAGCGGGTTGCACCGTGGTTAGGTGGAATTCACCTTTATAGTGAAAAATCAACAAGACCAATTGATTTAGCGTTTAAGCAAACAGAGCAAGATTTTAGAACGCCAATTCTATATGAGATAGCACTAGAGTTACTTTTTTTGGCCAGCTTCATAGGGGCTACATTCCTAGCAGTTACGTGGCTGAGTAATCGGATATTTATTCGTCCGGTAAGTCATTTTGTACGGTACCTTACGCTGCAAGAGCACGCACCAAAAACAACGTTCGATTATATAATTCCTGAGGACTGGCAGCCTTGGTTTGCAAAAATTAAACGGGTAGTGACGCAAAAGCAAGAATTACTCGAGCAATTAAAGCAGCATAACGATGTTTTAGATGAGCAAGTGCAAACGCAGAAGAAACAGCTTGCGCGCTCGCTTGATATAAAAGAGCGTCAAGCAGCTTTACTGAATACCATGTTAGATAACATTCCAGATTTAATTTACTTTAAAAATATCGATGGGTCATTTATTGGGTGTAACGCAGCTTTTGAAGCATTTCTTAAAGTTAATAAAAGTGAACTGGTTGGCAAAGAGCTGCACGAGGTCACAGATAAATTTGCAGAATTGACCATGCTAGAGCAGTGTATGAGAGAGCAACGGCACTCGCTGACAGAAACATTGCTTTTGCAAGATACGAGCTACATGTTTACCGTGGCGCCATTTTACAATGAGCAACATAGATTAATAGGTAGTTTTGGAGTAGCGCGGGACGTCACCGAACAACAGCAAGTGCTTAAATCATTGCAGACCTCAGAAGAGAACTTTAAAGCGGCAATGGAATATGCACCAAATGGTGTGATCTTAGCCTCGATTGATGGAAAAGTGTTGAGTTTAAATAAAGCAGCAAAACGGTATTTAACAGAGCATCAACCGAAAGTAGGATCCTTGTTATCCAGATTATTTGATGAGCAAAGCTACAAGGCGTTAACTGAGACATTTGCGGTATTACTAGAGCAAAATAAAAAGGCGGCTGAACTTACGATGCCTCAGTCAGGACCTTACATGTGGCTGCAATTAAGTATTTCTTTGGTGTGGGATAAGCAGCGTCAGCCAAAATACTTTGTTATTCATCTACAAAACATTACTCAGTTAACAAGGGCTAAACTCGATGCGGAGCGAGCTACTTTAGCAAAAAGTCGCTTTATTGCGAATATCAGTCATGAAATTCGCACGCCAATTAACGTCGTACTTGGACTGGTTGATATAGTCAAAGAGCAAGGCTTAAATGAAACCCAAAGTGTACAAATGGGTCAAGTGAGTTACGCGGCTCAGCAATTACTCGATATGCTGAACAGTATTTTAGCATTTGCTAAAGTGGAAAGGCACCAAGAGAGCGTAAGAGTTCGTGAGTTTGAGATAGTAACACTCGTTGATGATTGCTATAAATTGATGGCGCCCTTATGTGCTCAAAAGGGTTTACAACTCACTATTGAACTGAAACACTCGGTGCCGCCCACGTTCAAAGGTGATATGCAAAAAATAAAACAAATCTTAATTAACTTATTGAGCAATGCCATAAAGTATACCCAAAGAGGGAAAGTTGTATTGGCCATTATTCAAGAGCAGCAAAATAGCGACGAGCAACGTACTAAATTCAGTGTTATAGATACAGGGCAAGGGATTAAAGAGGTGGATCAAGAGCGGCTGTTCGATGCGTTTACTCAAGTTGATGAATCCTTGTCTCGTAAACATGACGGGATCGGGCTTGGCCTTGCCATAGTAAAGCAAGAAGTTGCATTATTAGGTGGAGAAATTCAGCTGAACAGTCAATATGGACAAGGCAGTGAATTTTACTTCTCATTACCATTGGAAGTGGTGCCATTACTTTCTAGAAAGACCGACGTTCTTTGGTTTACGGGTAATAGTATGAGGTTCGTTTGTTCTGATCTCAATGTATGTATAGAGCAGGATAAAATGAGGGTGTTACAACATCTAAATGATCAACCAGCTTCATATCTAGTCTGCGAGAGCGCGGTGCAACTTGATATGCTAGGTGTGCACTGTGAGCAGGGTTGGCTCGATAAGCTTGTTCGTGTCTATGTACCAGAAAGCACACCGATAGAGAATCTTAAAGTGATCAGGAATAAGATTAAGCAGTTTCCTCAAGTTGGCTATGCTCAGAGAATCTCAAAAGATATTGAACAGCAGTTGAAGCAAAAGCCACAATCAAGATGTCAAGATGTCAATGTAACGGGTAGCTTATGTTTAATTGTTGATGATAATGAACTAAATTTAGATATCACAAGCAATTTGTTACAACAGGTGTGTGTAAATATCGTACGATTGAATGGCGCGCAAAATATTGTTGAAATAGTATCCAAGTTACAGCCAGATGTGATTCTAATGGATGTACAAATGCCAGAATTAGATGGCTACCAAGCAACAGAGCTATTGCGCAAAGCGTTGCCAGAGCAACCTGTTGCCATTATTGCATTAACCGCCAATGATAATGTTGGTGAAGTCAATAAAGCGCTGAGTGTTGGCATGAATGATTACTTAATTAAACCCGTTGAAAAAGGATTATTAAGTGAGACATTAGCTCTGTATGTCACCGCAGAAATTCGGTTTTTTGATCGCGCATTTGCGCTTGAGCAAGTGATGGGGAAAGAACCGTTTTTAATCACAATGTTAGAAAAGTTTGCTAAGCTAAGTACAGAATATTTACATCAGTTAGATAATTGTGAAAGTCATAAAGAGGTTTCATTATTAGCTCATAGTATCAAAGGCGCAGCTGCAGGGTTGGGGTTTTGCCGATTAGCCGAGGCAGCTAAGGTACTAGAATTACATATAAAAACCTCGAATAAAACACCAGATGAGGTGCTTGTTACAGATCTAAAAATGAGATTACAGCAAGTTGAGTTATTTTTAACGATAGGAAGTCTAGGGGATTAAATGCCAAAGATTGCTCGTATTTTGATTGTTGATGATGATCCGCTTAACCGCGTGGTTCTAGACAACACGTTATCTGAAGATTATCAAATATCACAATGTGAAAGTGCAGAGCAGGCGCTGGCATTTCTATCTAGTCATGAGATAGATCTCATTATTTCAGATATTCGGATGCCAGGGATGTCTGGTTATGATTTATTAGAAAAGCTAAAAACACAGCAACATACTTACGCAATTCCAGTCATTATTATTTCTGCAAGTAATAGCTATAATGATGAAGCAAAAGGCTTACAAATGGGGGCAATGGATTATATTACTAAACCATTCAGCCCACTTATCGTTAAAGCAAGGGTGAAAAACCACCTAGCGATTAAGCAGAAGAATGATTTACTTGAAAAGTTAGCATCGATTGATGGTTTGACAGAGATTCCGAATAGACGTTTATTGGATGAAACACTGGCTAGAAACTGCCAGATGTGTGCGGAATATGAAAAAACGCTGAGCTTATTGTTAATTGATATTGATTATTTCAAAGAGTTTAATGAATTTTATGGTTACTCTGCTGGTGATGAGTGTTTGGTTAAAGTAGCACGCGCACTTGAGCATGTGACTATTGAGCACCTAGGGTTTGTGGCGCGCTATGATGGCGTTCGATTTGCGGCCATACTTACAGAAAGTACCAGTGACAGCGCCGAAAAAGTTGCATCTCAGATGCATGATGCAGTTGATAGCCTGTTAATAACCCATAGCACGTCACCCATTTGTGCTCACTTAAGTATAAGTATCGGCATTGTACATATCACCACAAACTTTAATGACAATGAACAGCAAGTATTTAAGTTAGCGGATAGCGCCTTACAACAGGCACATCAACATCAAGAACGTATAGTATTAATCAATAGGTAAATCCTCACCTATTGATTAATCGTATTCAAGGCTTTATTTGACGCCTAGTTAAAGGTATTCAGACACCGCACTTGCGCCGTACCCAACCAGTTTGCCATTTTTAAATACCAATGGCGTGCATTCATCTTTGGTAATTTTACCGTCTGAATGTTTGCTGTTTGTGGCGAAATACAAGACTTGATACACGTTATCACCTTTATTGACTAAATCAGAAAATTCAGGCGTATCGAATTCTTGTAGAACCGTTTGATATGCAACGCCGTTCTTTAATCCGGTAATTTTATCTCTATTAGACTTTTGATGTTTTTGCCAACCAGAACTGCGATGGTCAGAAGCCCAGCTGTGTTCAGCTTCGCCATCTGAGACTGCGACAATACAGCCACTTAAGAAAGGTGTTGTTAGTAGTGCGGCTATAAGTAATTTCTTCATTTTTATTTGTTCCTGGATAGATAGTGTTTTTTTAATTGCAAATAATTTGCCAATTATTTTTACATTAAAAATCAAAGGTTTACAGTTTTATTTATTAAAAGGAATTTATATAGAAATCAAAAAATGGTTAATTTGATGATTTATTAGTGTTTTATACTACACGGTTGATATGTTCACCATTTAAAAAGCACTTGATATTGTTAGCAAGAGAATAGATTAATCTATCAATAGACTCTTCAGCAGCCCACGCATTATGCGGCGTTAGTAGTAGGTTATGACCTGAATATTCAAATAGCGGGTTATTCTTTTGGGCGGGCTCAATGGATAGTACATCTAGCGCAGCACCAGCAAGTTGCTGTTCATTTAAGGCACTGACTAATGCGAGTTCATTTACTATGCCACCGCGAGCTGTATTAATAAGTACGGCGGAAGGTTTTAGTTGTGCCAACACGGATGCGTTAAATAGATCTTTCGTTTCATCATTGAGTGGACAGTGAATCGAAATGATATCAGCAGATTTAATGGCATCTTTGAA
The DNA here is from genome assembly GCF_018101015.1 of Pseudoalteromonas sp. MMG005. NCBI lineage: Bacteria > Pseudomonadati > Pseudomonadota > Gammaproteobacteria > Alteromonadales > Pseudoalteromonadaceae > Pseudoalteromonas > Pseudoalteromonas sp. MMG005. Next base: position 17,759 of record NZ_JAGJEK010000010.1, read on the forward strand.
TGCCACTCTGCCCGCTCGGATTGAACGCGCATTGGGTCGTTCAGCTATGATCACGTGTGCACCAAAAGCCTGAGCCACGTTTGCAACGGCTTTGCCCAGTGTACCATAGCCAATAATAGCGAAGTTCTTGGCTGCGATTTCTTTTATTGGATAGTCTAAACGACAAAATATATCGCTGCTTTGCCATTGTCCATTTTTACAATCAGCAATATATCGATGCATATTACCCATTAAATTGCCCAGCAGTGTAAAGGTGTGTTGGACAACCGCCGAAGTTGAATACCCAGCAACATTACACACCGCGATGCCTTGTTTTTTGGCCGCACGTAAATCTATGTTGTTAGTGCCAGTGGCGGCAACGCAAATTAACTTTAATTTAGGCAGTGAGGCGAGTACCTTACTGTTGATGACAACCTTATTACTGACTATCACATCTGCGTCAATGCAGCGGGTAATTATTTGTTCGTGTAGCGTGTTCTGGTAAGTCACTAATTCACCGAGCACCGTTAGCGGTAACAGAGAGTTATTTGCGAGTGTTTTCGCATCTAATAGCACAATTTTCATAAACGACCTTTGCTATGCTTGACCTTGGGGTTTACTCTAAGGTTTATACTGTACCACAGTAAGGAGAAAGATATGAGAATAGGTCAATTATCTAACGCATTAGGCGTAACGACAGACACGTTACGTTATTACGAAACGCATGGTTTGTTAACGCCTTCTTCTCGAAACGACGCTGGGTATCGTTTATACGATGAGACCCACCTAAAGCAAATGCACTTTATCCTACGCGCAAAAGAAGTCGGATTTAGTTTGCGAGAAATTCAGGAGCTGCTGCAAATAAAAATTGAAAAACAGCAGCGCCGTTGTGAAGAAGTAAAAGCGATTACACTACAAAAACGTGACTTGGTACGACAAAAAATTTCAGACTTACAACGCTTTGAGCAGTCACTCACAATACTGGCAAATCGTTGCTGTGGCGGTAAAGAGAGTGCGGACTATTGTTCTATATTGACAGCATTGGAGGACATAGATGTTACTTATAAATAACTTTTGGACATTATTTCTGGTATCAGCGCCCTGGCTGATGCTTGGTTTATTACTTGCTGGAATATTAAATGTGTTTATTCCGACAGATTTTCTACAGCGTCATTTAGGTAAAGAAGGATTTTGGACAACTTTGAAGGCAGCCCTCATTGGTGCTCCTATGCCGCTCTGTTCGTGTGGTGTAATACCCGCAGCGATTGGTCTTAGACGCGCTGGTGCATCAAAAAGTGCAACGACCGCATTTTTGGTATCAACACCGGAAACTGGGGTTGATTCAGTATCTATTTCGTATGTTTTATTAGGGCCATTTATGGCTATTATTAGGCCTGTTGCGGCTGTGTGCAGTGCGATTGTTGCAGGCGTACTTGTTGGAAGAGATAAGTCAGATATTGCACCTCCTTTGCATGAACCGCCTAACTCATCACACTGTCATGACACACAACAACAGGTCCATGATAGTTGTTGTGCGCCTAAGCAAGCACAGACCGAAAAGAAAAGTACCTGTTGTGCTTCATCAAAACCAGAAAAAATGCAATTTTTAGGTAAAGTGTGGCAGGCAATTAAATTTAGTTGTAATAAACTGTTATCAGATACAATGTTGTGGCTGATAATAGGGTTGTTTTTTGCTGCACTTGTGCAGACCTTTGTACCTACATCATTTTTAAGCCAATGGGGGAGTGGCATGATGGCAATGGTGGCTGTGATTCTTGTGAGTATCCCTATGTATATTTGTGCTACCGCCTCAACGCCTATTGCAGCGGGTTTGTTGATGGCGGGCGTTTCTCCAGGAGCTGTGTTGGTCTTTATGTTAGCTGGACCCGCGACGAATATTGCGACATTAGGGGTCGTTGGCAAAGAGCTAGGTCGACGAGCGGTGATTGCTTATTTAATCGGTGTGATAGGGGTTGCGATCCTATTCGGTTATTTAACAGATTACTTAGTTATGGCGTATGACTTTAATGTGAAGACGGCGGTGGCAATGCAGCACGATATACTACCGACTTGGATATCAACTCTCAGTGGCGTATTATTGTGTTTATTGATGTTACGATTAGTGCTGCTTGATATTAGCAAAAAGCTTAAAGCATCAATCGCTTAATGTTAGTAGCAGGGTGGTCAGACTTGTTAATCTTAGCTTAACAGTCAATAGCGCGATAAAATAGTCCCGTTATTTCGTTTAATTTTTAACAAAAAGAGCAGTTTAGTGGATAAATACGCAGATATAAGACCGTACAATGATGAAGAAGTTGCGTCGGCCTTAGGTCGATTAGTAGCTGACAATAGCTTCATTGATGTGATTGTAAAATACACTTTGCCAGAGTGGCTGAGTAAATGGTCTATGTTATGCCGTCCATTTGTACGTTATAAGTTACGTCGAAAATGGGGTCGTTTTAATTCTGTTAAGCAGGTGCAAGACGAAGTCGCACGTTACCTTGATATGCTAGTAAAAAAAACGACGAGTAAAGTGACCTACTCAGGCTTGGAGACACTTGATAAAGAATCGGCCTATTTGTTTATTTCAAACCATAGAGACATTGTGTTGGACCCCGCTTTAATGAACTGGGGCTTGCACAGTCATAATATGAATACCGTACGTATAGCGATAGGTGATAACTTATTGCAAGTGCCTTATATTACTGAGCTAATGCGACTCAATAAGAGCTTTATAGTTAAGCGTTCAGCAAAAGCGCCAAAAGAGATGTTAAGAGCACTAACACATTTATCAAGCTATATTTTTGATTCATTGAACTCAGGTCAATCAATTTGGATTGCCCAAAAAGAGGGGCGGGCAAAAGATGGGGTCGATCAAACCGATCCGGCTTTGCTGAAAATGCTACAATTATATGGTCGAAAACAGAAGCTTTCGTTTGATGAGTACGTTAAGCAGCTCAAGATAGTGCCAGTTTCGATTTCATATCAATATGAGCCATGTGCCGTTGCTAAAGCTAAAGAACTCGTACATAAACAGCTTCATGGTAGCTATGTTAAAGCGGATGGCGAAGACATAAAAAGTATTTTAGAAGGGATCCGTTCTGATAAAGGCCATGTACATATTTCTTTTGGTCAGCCAATAGACGATGAGTGTGATTCGCCAGAGATGTTAGCGGAAACCATTGATAAACAAATTATTGGGCAGTATTACTTACATCCAAGTAATTATATTGCGGCAGGAGATAAGCAACAGGTATCGCCTAAGGAGCAGCAAGATTTCATGGGACGTTTAGAGTCAGTGCCTGAAGAGCTTAAACAACAGGTATTAGCTATGTATGCAGAGCCACTCAGACGTAAAGCATTATAGGTAAACGAGTTGAAGTATAAAAACGCCACTATTTAGTGGCGTTTTTTGTTTTTATTGGCTTGCGATAATTCACGAAGATGATTTGTTATTCAAAATAGGTTTATACTGATCAGAGACTATAAACCTTTTACATACGTATCGTTATACTTTCAAATAAGTAATGTAGCTATGTGTGCACTAAATTGACTAGATGAACTGTGAGCCAATGTGGAACAAATTGAAATATTTGAGATCCCCAATCCCTGTAAAGGCATATGTGAAGTAAACATTCGGGGTTATTGCAAAGGGTGTTACCGCAGTAGGGAGGAGCGTTTTGCATGGGGGCAATTGACAGAGCAACAAAAAAAACATGTTATTATTTTATGCCAGCAGCGTTATAAACGTTATTTGGCAAAGCAGAACGCAAATACTCCTCCAAAAAGTGGAGCCGACGACCAGCAGCAGTTGGACTTTTAAATACCATATTTATTTTTTAACATGGATACCGTACCTTTTTTATCTAAGTCAATTAATGATGTCATAATACGTGGTACTAGATGAGCGTGCTTTTCATGTAAATAGTGGTACAAGTTAATTTTATCTAGCGTTGTGCTAAATATCCCGAGCTTCTGGAGTTTTTCTCTGTATTCTTTAATGTGAAACCCGATTACTAATGCCGCGCTGACTTTTTTTTGGGTTAGTAAATTGAGCTGCGTAGAGTTACTTTTTACTTGAATCAATTCACCTAAGTAATTTTGCTTGCCTAAATACGCTTTTGGCGCCAAATGTGATGCTTGTATTACAATCGATTGGGCGTCTAGTAGTGAGCATGTTTGACAATGACTCAAGAATTGAAGGTTAAAAGAAAGTAACGGGAAGTCCACCTTTATGAGTGACGGATACTGCTGTGACGCGCCATCGACCCGACCAAGTTGCCCATCTAAGACACCTGCATTTGCGGCGACCAATGCACTTTGATAGTTAAAGTCGATAATTTTTATATCATAACCGATATTTTTATACACAAGCCGTGTTAGCTCAATAACATACCTAGATTGCGGTGTGTCGGCAGGACGATTAAATATCAATGTATTATTACTGTATGCAAACGAGCTAAAGAGTAAAAAACATAGCGTATATATAACAGGCATGATTATGGGAGATCCTATGTTTGTTTTATTAATTATTAAGTTCTCAGTAAGGTGCTCAAGTCAGTCTAGCAAATTAATAATTTATGTTACACTAGGCAAACGTTTACAATCACAATAATGTACCTATGAGTTTTAATCTGTGTAAATTATCTCGACATGAAAAGTATCAAATTCAATTAGACTATGAATCGTCATTTTGGGCATACCAAATTAAGCGAGGAAAACGTTCTCGAGAGACGGTATATGATACAATTAACAGTCGTCCCGTATCTGAACAGGCAGTTTTAAAGCAGCGGTTTGAGTATTATCTTAGTATTATGCTTGCAGGTTAGAAAATGTATGTTGTTAAACAACTCACGCCAATGTCTGTTCCGCTGATAAATAAGTTTTACCAACAATTCTCTGTACGAGGACGTGCGACTAAGCAAGATCAGTGCTGGGTTGTTAAATCAACGGAGATAATTGCTGGCTGTCGAATACAAAGTAAAGACGATGCATTACTCTTATCAACGGTATTTGTTCACCCTGAATATCGTTCTCAGGGCTTTGCAAAGAGCTTGCTCACAAGCGTATTACAATCTCAAAATGAAGTCTTGTATACATTTGCATATAGAAAGCTAGATGGCTTTTATCGCCAGTTGGGGTTTGAATATAGTCCTAACTTACCACATCACTTATCCGTAAGTTTCTCTAATTATATTAGACAAAAACGTGATATTGTGGCGATGTGTATTTATAAATAATCAATCGTTAACACCTATGAGATATTTGATATTTATCCTAATTACATTAATATCCTCGAGCCTTTTCCCTTCCAATATACTGGCATCTGAAGTCACGCGATTATCTCCTTCAGAAGGCTTATCTCAAAGTTATGTTAATACTTTAGTTATTGATAATAAGGGATATTTATGGCTATCTACCGAAGGTGGTCTAAACCGTTATGACGGTTATCAAGTCTTACGCGTTAAAGGGCCTCAAGGAGAGCTTGAGGAGGTGATGATTGATCGTATTTATCAAGATCCATTAAATAGGATTTGGATAGCCTCTCGTAGATTAGGCCTTTACAGCTATGATCCCGAGCATGATAAATATCAAAAATATTTGGAAGTCGCACAGTCGCAAGAAGAGATGCTTGAGCAGTCGGTGAATCAAATGCTGTCCAAAAGTGACACGCAATTATGGTTAGGGCGCGGAGATAACGTTGCATTGCTCGACATTTCTACCGGTAAGGTGTCTATTGAGGTTCATTTGCCAATAGATAAGCAATCTGGGCATGTTAGAAAACTGTTACGCAAGAATGAATATTTGTTTATTGCAACCTCAGAAGGCGCGTTCGTTTATCATTTAGACTCAAAAAGACTGAAAAGAATAACCCATGTTGATACACCTGAGCACAATTTACAATTACATACTAAATCATTTGCGCTGCAAGGGGAGAATACTTTATTAATTGGCGCTGTAAATGGGTTATATCAAGTTGATATTAGTCAATTGGGTGATCTAACAGACGAAAATTATCAATGGGAAAATCAGCATTTAATCAAAGAGTTAAATATTTGGAAAATTGTGGTTAAACCAAATTCATTATTGCTAGGCACTGATAAAGGTTTGATGCACTTTAATACCATAGATGGTGTATTGACAAGGGATGAGCGGATCTCAAAAAGCCGTTATACGTTGACCGATAATAGTATCATTGATTTTCTTGAAGACAAGTACGGAGCATTGTGGGTTGCAACTAAGCGAGATGGTGCTTTTTACATTCCCAAGCGAAAAACACATTTTCATAATGTAAACAATGGTTCAGTAAAAGGTACTGGGTTTTCTCATTCAACGGTGTGGTCTTTGTTAGAATACAAAGGAGTAATATGGGCGAGCACCAATGACGGATTAACCAGTTATGATTTAAGCACAAATGAAACAAAAACTTATTTAAAAGGGTATATGGGGGAGGCTGTGATGCCTGAATTCTCTATATCAAGGTCTTATTTATATAAAGATAAAATTTGGCTAGAATCGAGCCGAGGTTTATTTGTATTCGATCCGAATACGTATGAAGTCAGTCGTCCTCAAGTGCAAACCGCAGCCCACCAAAAAGTGATTGAAGACTATTTATATGGCATGTTACTAATGCCTAATGGGAGGTTGTACTTTATTCACCCTAGTGAAGGTTTTTATTATTATGATATTGATAATAAAGAACTTAAACAACTTGAAGGTGACATTGCAGCGCGCAACCCATTTTTATCCTATGCGTTTCTAGCCCCTTTACCAGATGAACCGTCATATCCGCTTTATTACTCCGGTGGGGTATTATATCGCTTGAATCCAGAGACATCTGAGTTAACAGAAATATACGCAGTGCCAGATGCTAACGAAAACTTACCAGTGTCATTACTCACTTACACCGTCGATAAAAACAACGTGCTTTGGTTGGCTTTTTCTAATTTTGGTCTGGTGGGTTTATCGCTTGATGGGTTTGAAGTGATCCACACAATTGATCTAAAAAAGCTTAATCTTGGTACTCCTATGTACGGTATGCACCAAGACAGAGCGGATATGATTTGGATGTCTTCTCACAAAGGGATTTGGCGGTTAGACCCAGATAATTTGCATTTGCAGCAGTTTACGACGAAGGATGGCCTTTTTACTAATGAGTTTAATGGCGGATCATCAATCAAGTTATCAGATGGTCGAGTTGTATATGGCTCATTGAAGGGCTTTACTATTTTTAGTCCAAGAGAAAACCGCCCTAAGCAACCTTTATTATCACGCATAAATATTACCTCAGTAGAGCTCATGTCACGAAAGTTGCATTCATATGGCTTGAAAACGTTTGGGGATATAGTGTTAAACCATGATGATATTGGTTTGGAGGTGGCTTTTTCAGCCATGGTCTTCAATTATCAACAAAGTATTGTGTATGAATATCAAATATCAGGGAGTCAGAAAATCTTAACTCGAGGTAATAATCGAGTGACGTTCCCTAAACTTAATCCAGGTAATTACCAGCTGAAAGTGTGGGCCAAAGACCCTTTAACTGGTGATTACACTCAACCCGCGAAATTGAACATTCGTGTGAGGTATCCGATGTGGCGCTCTCCTATTGCTTTAGCCATATACTTGATGCTTGTTTTGTTTATTTTTGGCCTTTGGCTTTATCGAAAAAGCCGAATTGAGCAAATGATTATTGCTGCCCATAAAGAAACTCAAAACAGTGAGGCACGTTTAAAACTTGCGCTAGAAAGTAGCGGCTCTGGCGTTTGGGATTGGCACCTGCACAGCCAACTAATTTACCAACCGAGGCTGTTTTCTGAATTGGAATACGCACAGAATAATATTTGTTTGGATGATTATTTACAACTTATCCATCCCAACGATAGAGCTATTTTTAGATTAGAGTGGCTTGAATTTGTTTCCACAAATAAAGGTGTATTTGACTGTACTTATCGTTTAAAGCATGCGAAGGGACATTGGCGCTGGTATAAAGATTTTGGCAAAGTAATGGCGTGGCAAGAAGGCACCCCAGAACGAGTTACGGGTACCTATACCAACTTGACACGTGAACGTATGTTTGAAGAGCGCGCTAGGCTATTTGGTGCGGCGTTTGAGAAAACGCGAGATTGGGTGTTTATACTAGATAAAAATTTACGCATTCAAGCGTGCAACACAGCATTACAGCAAGCCTTTAATATTGAAGCAGAGCCAAAGTCGAGTACGAATTTACACTTGGGGTTAAATCGTCAGACGAGAATGCGTTATTTACGACGCATGACCGATTTAAAAATGGGTGAGCATATAAGTGCTGAAGATCAACTGATTTTAGCAAATAGTCAAATTTGCCATGTTTTGATCAAGATAAGTGCGGTAGAAGGTGTGAATGGAGAACTGCATAACTATGTGGTCGTTTTAACTGACATTTCTTCACAAAAACGAACGGAGCAAGAATTATATCAACTTGCAAACTATGACACCTTGACGGGGTTACCGAATAAAGCGTTATTTATTGACAGAACAGAGCATGCAATAGAGCAAATGTATGGTACGCAACCAGTGGCTGTACTGGCTATTAAGTTTAAGCGTTTACAACATTATCAGGATAGCTATGATAGCGATTTTTATGATGTACTTATTAAGCAATTGGCAAATACCTTAAAGTGCTGTTTTCGAGATCACGATAGTCTGGCTATTGGAGTGAGCCAAGAATTTTACGTATTAATGGAACAAATAGAGGATATATCGCAAATTACCCGCTATATCAACTGTCTGATGAACCGTTTTGAACCTCCTGTTAAAGTACTAGAACATAGTTGTAATATACAGTTAAGTATTGGCGTGGCTATGTATCCTGAAGATGCCCTAAATGCGTTTACATTAAGTGACCGAGCAAAAATAGCGTTAAACCACGCAATGAAACATTATGGTAATCACTATCAGTTTTATCAAACTGAGCTAAACCTGCAGGTGCAAAAAGGCATTGAAATAAGCAAAATGCTTGAGCTGGCGAATCAACGGAATGAGTTTTGCAACTTGTACCAACCTATTATCAATGGTACGAGTAAAGTCATTGATGGATTTGAGGTGATGTTACACTGGCCTACAGATGCCCTTTACCGGCGAGATGAATTGACCGATGCAGCAGAGCAATCAGGGTTAATTAGTGAGTTGATGTTACAAACCTTAGAGCGTGCATTAATTGAATTGAAACAGTGGCATTTGTTCGCTCCGCAATTATATATTTCAGTGAACCTATCACCTTTAGATTTTCAATACCCAGAATTAATAAGCAAAATAGGGGATACGTTAAAAAGAACGCAAGTTGATGGGAAGCATGTGGTCTTTGAGATTTCAGAGCCTGTGATGATGACTGATATTCCTCACGCGTTGGAACGAATGTACCAGTTGAAGGTATTAGGGTGTCGATTGTTTATGGATGATTTTGGTACAAGTTATGCCTCATTAACGTATTTGAAAAAGTTACCGGTTGATGTGCTTAAAATTGATAAGGGCTTTATTCAAGACATAGGTGTAGATAATGAACACGAAGTGATCATTCATTCTATTTTGTCACTGGCACATAGCTTAGGTATTCAATGCATTGCTGATGGTATAGAAAATAAAACCCAGATGAAATTTTTACGCTTACTTGGTTGTGATTATTTTCAAGGCTCACATTTTAGTGAGCCAATACTGGGAGAGAAAATCGCAGATTTACTTACTTTGACTTGGCAACATCGCTTTTAGAGTTTGTTGCCACAGTGGCGACAGTATGTCGCGTAAGCGCGTTGACTACTCATGAGTTTTATTGCTTGGCTGGCTTCACTTGGGCTGAGCCCAAGCTCTACTCTCAAGCTTTCTAAATGTTGTCGCTCTTGTTCATCTAAGACGCCATCATGTAGGCTGTGTAAAACCGCTTCATTAAATGCATCTCTGCGCTTTCTGAGTTGTTCAGCAAAACTTGACGCTAATAAGCCTGTGGGGATGGCGACCATTCCCATACTTAATAATGTAATTACACCACCAAAAAAGCGACCAATAGGCGTTATTGGTACGACATCTCCATAGCCAACGGTAGTGAGAGTTGCCATTGCCCACCACATAGAATCAGGGATTGAACCAAATTTATCAGGTTGTACGTCATGCTCTAATAAATAAATGCCGCACGATGCCATTATTAATACCACAGACATGATAAAAAATGCGGCGAGTAAGCTACTACCTTCCTCTTTAAATGCGGCAAGTAATAATTGCATTGCTCTTGAGTAGCGAGTGAGCTTAAAAATACGGAAGAGCCGAATTACCCTTAAAAAGCGTAGGTCAAAACTAATGAACATCATTAAAATAGTGGGTAAAATAGCCATTAAGTCAATCAATGCGAGCGGAGAGAAAATGTATGCTAGCCGCTTCTTTAAGTTTGAGGCGCTAAGTTGTTTAGCATCAATATTATCGACACAAGACCATAACCTCAGTAAATACTCAATGCTAAAAATACCCACAGATATGACTTCAAGTAGTAAAAAATAGTGATAATACTGTGCCGTGAGCTCTGGTACCGACTCTAAAACAATAGCGACCACATTGATCATGATAAGCGCTATTAAAAAAAAATCTAAATATCCCCCCATTTTTTGATAGGGGCGGCGACCTGCAAGCAGCGCAGCCACTTTTTCTCTGTATGTTGTCATCATAGTTTGCTGATTTCTAATCGCATGTCTACTGTACCCTCAGAAAAATCACGAGTGACCGTAAAGCCTAATTTTTTTGAGAGCTCAATCATACCTATGTTTTCTGGTAATGTAATACCTACAACCATTTCAACACCGATGGATTGGCAGTGTTTTATCACCGCTTGCATAAGAACTCTGCCAAGCCCAAGTCCTTGACAATCAGACCTAACGATAACTGAAAATTCAGCATTGTGGTTATCTGGATCCATCAATACTCTCGAAACGCCCAGTGTTCTATATGTGCTTTTATAGGGCTGAGAAACTATAAAGGCCATTTCGCGATCATAGTCAATTTGTGTCATCTTCGCGAGTTGTTCATGGTTAAACTGCGGTAACTCCCCAAAAAACCGTTTATACCTATCCTCTTTCGTGAGGGATTGATCAAATTCTTGGTGTGTGCGCTCATCTTCAGGTTTTATCGGTCTGAGGATTGCATGGGTATTGTTTGTAAGTGTGATTTGGGTGACAAGCTCCTTTGGGTAAGGGCGAATTGCCAGCCTTTTTTTGCCGAGCTTAGGCTGGTATGGTCGTAGTGTGATATCAGCATCCAAGACAAGAAATTGGCCAGAACTGGCCAAAATGGGATTTAGTTCAATACTGTGAATGTCAGGTTGATCAACAACCAGCTGCGAGACTCGGGTTAATAGCGCACATAGGCGATATTTATCAACTTTATCGGGTAATGTGCGCTCTTTTAATACCCCTTTATCGTGAGCCGCAGCGATTAGATATTTGGCTAAATTCATGTTTAATGGGGGAAGTGCAACGGCTGCTTGGGAAAACTCGAGCCCAGTACCCGCTTCTCCTAGCAAAATAACGGGGCCAAAGTTTGGCTCTGTTTTAACGGCAATTCTTAGCTCTTGAACACCAGCTCTGGGTGCCATCCTTTGTAAGGAGAACCCCTCGATTTCGGCATGTGGATATGTTTCTTTGATGCGTAGCAGCATTGCAAAAGCGGTTTGCTCTACCTCATGCGCATCATTTAAGTTTAACACTACGCCACCGACTTCAGATTTTGAAGGGATCGAGGCACTGATCAATTTAAGTGCAATTGGAAAGCCTAACTCTTGAGCTTGCTCTTTTGCGTCACTGGGTGTGAGCGCTATGAGAGTTTCAATGCAGTGTACCCCGTAATGACTGAGAATTTGACTTGCTAAATGGGTTGATAGGTGTGAAAAACCTTGAGAGATGAAATGTTCAACCTCTAGTTTGGCAGCTTGACTGTCGATTTGATCATCATCGCTGGTGGACTCAGGAGTTTGTGTTAAGTGTTTTTGGTTACGACGATAACTAACTAAGTGCATAAATGCACCCACGGCACCTTCGGGTGTCCGATAAGTTGGAATAGCGTGTTCTGCGCATACATATCGTGCTTCGTATGCCGCCTCTTCACCCATAAAATTTGTTATGACATATGGTCGAGCCATTTTATGTATCTTATCGAGTGTCGTGGCAATTATTTCTGCGTAATCTTCACTAGGCGCTAAAGCTGAAGGCGTGTGTATTATGAGTAGGTTTTTTACTTCAGGTGCTTTGAGCAAAATATCTAACGCTTTTTGATAACGCTGCGGTGATGAATCTCCGAAAATATCGACAGGATTTGATGTCATGTCCGATTGTGGGATCACTTTATTGAGTGCATCTCGCGTTTGTTGAGACAGCTGAGTTAGCTTCCCTGAATGTTGTAACAGCGTATCAACGGCCATAATTGCGGGGCCTCCGCCATTGGTGAGTATGGTTAATTGTTCGATTTGTAAGAGCTTGGGATGAAGTGCTAATGTTTGTGTCGCTGCAAAGAGTTCTCGCAAGTCATTCACCCTCAGCATACCCGCGCGCTGAAACATAGCGTCATAGACTGCGTCGTCCGAAGTGCTGCCCCCGGTATGAATGAAAGCGGCTTCTGCACCAGCTTGAGTCCGTCCTGTTTTAATGACGATGACGGGTTTACTAAATGCAGCAGCACGCGCAGCAGATATAAACCGTCTGACATCTTCGATATTGTCGATGTATAAGAGAATTGCTTTGGTTTTAGGATCTCGGCCTAAAAAGTCGAGCAGCTCGTCAAAGTCAATGTCAATGCAATCCCCAACAGAGACAAAGTAAGAGAATCCAATACGCTTGTTTCTGGCCCAATCTAAAATCGTTGAACACACTGCGGCTGATTGTGAAACAAACGCGAGTCTACCTGACTGAGCAACAGTATGAGAAAAACTTGCGTTTAACCCCAAATGAGGGATTAGTAAACCAAGGCAGTTAGACCCAAGTAATGTTACATTCGCTGATTTAGCTATGTGCTTTAAAGATATTTTTTGCTGCGTATTTAGGCCGGCTGCTATGATGATCGCGTGTTGACAGCCAAGGCGGCCAAGCTCTCTGATCACTGTATTTAAAGTGGCTTTATTCGTGCAAATAACAGCAAGGCTAGGTACATGTGGTAAGTGTTCAATACTTGGGTAAGCGAGTACTCCATGGACAGCGTCATGCTTGGGACTGACAGGCATAATAGGTCCTTTGAAGCCCCCTTGTAGTAAATTTCTCATGACGATATAACCAGCGCGGCCTGGATTGTTTGAGGCACCAATCACTGCAACTGAACGAGGGGAAAAAAACTGGCTTATGCGTTTCACGCTCATAAAAGAATTCCTTATTATAATTCAAGTTCAGCTTAGGCTCATCGGTTAGGTATCACTCTATCACTTTTTTAGCGACGATCTAGCCTATTAAGGTTAGACTTTGATCTGACAACTTATTTTAGGGGAAAAGTGGCATGCCTGTAGATATGACAAAGCACATCGGCGCTTCGATAGTTCTGGCTTTGGGGGCTATTGTGAGTACGTGGCTGATCATCAATACCATTGCTGATATTAAAGCAATGGAAAGAACGGTTCAGGTGAAAGGGTTAGCCGAGCAGGAAGTGTCAGCGGATACCGTTATTTGGCCTGTATTTTACAAAGATGCAGACAATAATCTAAATGCATTAATGGCGCGTGTTGATGAGAAAAACTCGGCGATTCGCGCATTTCTAGTGCTGCAAGGTTTTGATGATGAAGAGATTAGTGTGTCTGCTCCTTCTATTGTTGATAAATATGCACAAGAATATAACCAGAGTGAACGTGGTTTTCGCTATGTCGCGAAAGCAGGCATGACCGTATTTAGTCATTCGCCAGATAAGGTAAAAACAGCATTTTCTCAGCTAAGTCAGCTCGCAAAGCAGGGCATTGCTATTACCCAGGATGATTATCAAAATAGGGTAGAGTATATGTTTACCCAGCTCAATGATATTAAACCTGAGATGGTGCAGTTGGCGACACAAAAAGCGAGAGAAGTTGCGTTGAAGTTTGCGAAAGACTCAGACTCTCAACTAGGAAAAATTAAATCGGCTCGACAGGGGCAGTTTAGTATTCGTGATAGAGACAGTAATACACCACATATTAAATTGGTACGGGTTGTAACAAGTGTTGAGTATTACTTGGCGGATTAGTCATTTTTTTTGGGGGGGGGACCTTGAGTTTCCACCTAGCCAGTATTTGTTGATAAAGCCCTTTCTTTTTTATGCTTTGCAGTGCTATGGCGAGGCGTTGGCAGATATTATTGGGTATTTGCTTATTGGCTACCAAATGTAAAGCGGAAGGGAAGTGGGTAATATGTAACTTTTTTTCGACTTTGAGGGCACTATACCCAGAATTTTTTAACTCTTTTTCAAGTGTAAGGGTATTTGTCATCACAAAATCAACTCTGCGCTTAAATAACACATGCCATAATTGTTGATAGTGACTGGCAAGAAGAAGATTTTTATCTTCTACAAAGCCTGAACTTTGTAAATATCGCGCACTAGAATACCCTCTAATTGTGCCGACCCTAAATTGTTGTGCATCATTAAGCGTAGAAACATGATGAGGGGAGCCTTTTAAACTAACCAGATAAGCATCAGCGAAATAAAGTTGTCCAAGCCAAGTAAATTGTGATGCGCGAGAGGAGGTTTTAAGTAGGGACATCATTAATGCTAAGGGGTTGCTTTGTAACTCATGATAAGCCCGAGCCATCGGCATAATTTCAAACTTTCCCTGTAATTGCGCTTCATGTAAGACGGCTTTAGTGATGTCAACGAGCGCGCCAGCAGCATTACCATTTTTATCGGAAAAGTGGTAAGGAGGTAAATCTTCAGCAACAAATACGAGTGGTTGCGCATAGCTGAGCTTTACCTCGAGAAAAAGCAAGGAAATGAAAATATAAAGAGTACTGCGCATACACCTACCTCCTCAATATTGATTTTTGATTGTAGGGAATTTAATCGTGAAGGGATAGAGGTAATTCTATTTTAATTTAAAGTTCTTATGTATTAGTTGTTTACTTGATTTTAATGCAAGTGTTATGGCTTTTTTTTAAGCCATTTATTCATTACTTTGTCGTATGCTTGAGTTATCTTGGTGTTGTTACAGGTATAAGGTAAACTTTGCCATTGCGTGGTTAACCCTGAGTCTGCAACGCGATTGTTAACGTCACCAGTAAATACTTTATAGCACGTATTATTATGCTGGTATTCAGTAAACGTGTGGTTCATTGCGATGACTTTTGGTTGTTTATTTAGCGTATTTAGGGTGTGTGCGATGATGCGTTTATTTTTTCGGTTGTGTGGACTCGAAGAAAGAGGAGTCGTATGCGCCAGACCTTGAGCTTTAACGTGTTGTAGAAATTTACGTGGATTAATATCAAATTTTGTTGTTGGCATCTTTGTGGTTTTTGGGGAATGAGGCTGGGAGTCTGATACTGGCTTGAGCGATGTCGGTATGGGACGTGTTTTATTCGGATCTGGTGTGAGGCTTTTTTTGATTGGCGCTAACGGTTCTAAGTTAAGCTTTTTTTGATAAAGTTTATTGTTAGTCTCTATAACTAAATAAGTTTTTAGCGCAGGGGTTATCGAATGGGGAATCGTAATGTGGTTTTGTGAATTGAATAAGTATAAAACGGCAATGTGTAATACAGCAGAGTAAAGCACTGTTTTTATAGTAAGTTGCACGTAGAAACCCCAATATCAAAAGTGACGTTATGACAAATAGGTATCTAGAAAGTTCCTTTTAGACAAAGGGCTTTACTCATAACCTACACCAGTCATAGTTGTGAACCTTGAATAAACAGCCTTTGCTATGGTCGATAAAGTATCGATGCTGAATTTCTATGTTAAGGCGTTAACCACTATTCGCTATGGTTGCTTGTCATATAGTGATCTTTGATTTGCTCAAGTAGGGAGATTTCCCTAATAAGTGATAGGCCTTGCTTTTGACTGTTTGCGAGGGTTTTTTTGTTGTGCTCGATTGCCGTATTTATATCAACCCATATTGGAGACATACCGTTAGCGGTTTCATAGTCTTCCATTTTCGGTGTATCAAAGTGACCGCAAATATCACATATGTAGCAATCTGAAACAATGTGAATCACATTAAAGTCGTTTTTGTACCAAGGTCGATACTCTTCATATCTGCCAAAAGCTTCAATCTGGGTTATTTGCCTCACTCCCGTTTCTTCTTGTAATTCCCTAAGTAGCGCATCTTGGATAGATTCACCAGAGTCAACGCCACCACCAGGCAGGGTGTAGTCGTCATACCTAGCCGTATACAAGAGTAATATTTTATCACCATCGAGCACGATAGCCCGCGTTGTTTGGCGGGTAAATTGGGTCCCTAGCAGAGGCTTTACGGGGGTTGAGTTTAAACTACGCATAAAAAGAGACGGGCCGATGATCACAAAGCCCGTAATTATACGTAAAATGATGCCAGATACAAAACCAAGGAAAAAATAATGTTGTGTTTTTTCCTTGGTCGGGACGTGTAGCGGTTTAAAACGGTGCTGGGTATTGTTTAAATACTTGTGTTATCTCTTCGAGTACTTCACTCGTCAGTGATTGCTCGAACGCGTTTAAGTTTTCCTTGAGTTGTGACATGTTGGTTGCACCGATAATGGTCGAAGTGACACCATCGACTTGGTTACACCATGCCAGCGCCAATTGAGCCGGCGTTAACCCATGGCTTTTCGCGATATCGATATAAAGTTTCGTCGCTTGATTACTATATTTAGTATCTCTAAATAGCCCTTGCCGCTGCATCAAAGTCCATCGACTACCAGCAGGGCGAGCACCATCGATGTATTTCCCTGTCAGCATGCCGGCTGCTAAAGGTGACCATGGTAAATAGGCGATATCTTCGTGAACACAGTTTTCAATGAGATACGGCCAGTCTTTAGCATGTAATAAGCTAAATTCATTCTGAATAGATACTGGCGCAGGTAAGCTGTGTTCACGTGCAAGTCTAAGGTATGTATTTATGCCCCATGTTGTGTCATCTGATAGACCCCAGTGCCTAATTTTTCCGGCTTCAATACAGTGTGCAAGCCCTTGTAAAATATCCAGCATATCGGCAGTTTCTTGCTCAGAATTCACGTTTGAAAAGTTGATTTCACCAGGTTGGTGTTTGGCGAAGTGAGGTGTACTGCGGTTGGGCCAATGTAGTTGGTAAACATCAATGTAGTCTGTATTCAAACGCGCTAATGAATCATCAATGGCTTCGATAATAGACTGGCCAGAGATAGGTGCGCCATTTCTAACCCAGCTGAGCCCAGGGCCTGCGATTTTAGTGGCGATGATGAGTTGGTCACGCTTCTCTTTGTGGCGAGTTAACCAGTTACCAATAATCGCTTCTGTTTTACCATAAGTTTGCGGTGATGGAGGGACAGCATACATCTCAGCAGTATCAATAAAATTTACGCCTCTGCTTAATGCATAGTTAATTTGTTCATCGGCGTCATGTTGATTATTTTGTAAACCCCAAGTCATGCTGCCTAAACAGATGCGAGAGACATTAAGTTGGCTGCGACCTAAACGACTAAATTGCATGCTAACTCCTTGTTGTTATTGAAGTGACTGTGATAAGTCAGAAGAGTTAACATTGTAGTGTAAATAAGAGAATAGGAAAAGTTGCATAAATAGGAAATTTAGGGTCATAATAACTGTATATAAATACAGTTTAGTTTGTGATGCGTAAATTTATACACATTGATATGGATTGCTTTTATGCTGCGGTGGAAATGCGAGACAACCCTGAGCTGGCAAATGTGCCTATGGCTATTGGTGGAAATAGTCATCGAGGTGTCTTGTCAACGGCAAATTACTTAGCAAGAGAGTTTGGTGTTCGTTCTGCTATGTCTAACTATCAGGCAAAGAAACTCTGTCCAAACTTAGTCATTGTGCCGGGGCGAATGCCTGTTTATAAAGAGGCTTCGGTGCAAATTAGAGCGGTGTTTTCAAAATATACAGATTTGATAGAACCGCTGTCGTTAGATGAAGCATATTTAGATGTGACTGACAGTCGGCACTGCGCTGGCAGTGCGACGTTAATTGCTGAAAAAATTCGTGCAGATATTTTTGATGCAACCGGATTAACGGCTTCTGCTGGTGTTGCCCCAATTAAATTTTTAGCCAAAATAGCCAGTGATGAAAATAAACCCAATGGACAGTTTGTGATCACCCCATCAGAGGTGGGCGATTTCATTGATACGCTCGCGCTTAAAAAAATACCTGGTGTTGGTAAGGTGACGCAACAAAAGTTACAAGCGATGGGGTTGGCGTACGGGAAAGATATCAAAGCGTGTGAAGAGCATTTTTTAACTCAGCGTTTTGGTAAATTTGGTGGTGTGTTATGGCGTCGATGTCAGGGGATTGATGAGCGTGGTGTCGAGACCCATAGAGTAAGAAAATCAGTAGGAGTAGAAACCACATTTAGTGAAGATACGAGTGAGTTTGAAATACTAAAAGCACGTTTAGTCAATGATTTATTACCAGAGCTCAATCGTCGGGCTGTTAATCATATTCAAGAGCGGGGTATTGCTAAGTTGGGGGTGAAAGTTAAGTTTTTCGATTTTCAACAAGTCAGCAAAGAGTGTCAATTCGATGTCTTAGATGCCAATGTGTTGTGCAACTTATTGAATGAGTTATTGGCGCGTTATCGACACAAACCCGTCCGGCTTATCGGTATTCAGATTGGGTTATTAGATTCAAAGCACAGCCAACCTCAGCTCGGTTTATTTGATTTAGACTAAAAGATAAGTGCTGTGAGCTGTATTTATGATAACGTAAAGTTAACAAAAAATAATAATTAACAGGAGCCCGCTATGCAATCAATTATGATTGTACTGTTTGGTATTGCCGGAATGATATTTGGATGGTTTGTGTATTCGAAGTTCATTGCTGAAAAAATATTTAAAATGGATGATGGCTTTATCACTCCAGCCCATGAGTTGAACGATGGTGTTGATTATGTGCCAACCAACAAAGTTGTTTTATGGGGGCATCACTTTACGTCTGTGGCAGGGGCTGCACCTATCGTAGGGCCTGCCATAGCAGTGTATTGGGGGTGGGTACCCGCGGTCTTATGGGTTGTTTTAGGCACAATTTTCTTTGCTGGCGTGCATGATATGGGCGCTTTATGGGCAAGCACGCGCCATAAAGGCAAGTCAATGGGCGCACTCTCAGAAACAGTTATTGGTAAACGCACGCGCGCATTATTTATGATCGTCGTATTCTTAGTGCTACTGATGGTAAATGCGGTATTTGGTGTGGTGATCGCGAATTCATTTGTCGCGAACCCAACTGCGGTATTACCTGCTTGGTCTGCCATTATTGTAGCTTTAGTGATTGGCCAATTGTTGAAGCGAAAAATCCCCTTAGTCCCTTTATGTATAGTCGGTGTGGCTATTTTATATGCAACAATTTACATAGGGTCAGGTGCGCCAATTTCGTTGCCAAGTGAGTTGCTCGGACTGACAGACAAAGCCAGCTGGATTGTGATCTTATTTATTTATGCCGCAGTGGCGTCCTTACTACCTGTATGGATGTTATTGCAACCGAGAGATTTTATTAATGGTATGCAACTCTTGGTTGGTTTAGTGCTCTTGTACGGAGCGGTGTTTGTGGTAATGCCAGATATCACGGCGCCGGCGTTTAATACGCAAACCGTTGTTGATACGCCAAGTATCATTCCTTTGTTATTTGTCACGATTGCCTGTGGTGCTGTATCTGGCTTTCACGGCATTGTTTCTTCTGGCACCAGTTCAAAGCAATTAAAAAAAGAGTCCGATGGCCGGTTTGTTGGGTATTTGGGCGCCGTAGGTGAAGGGTGTTTGGCTTTGATCACATTGGTTGCTGTGAGTGGCGTGATGCTTGCTGTATCACCTGAAGAGTGGCATGAGATATATAGCCATTTGGGCGCTGGGAGTGTGTCTGCATTTATTACTGGGGGGTCGAATTTAATCAGTAATGGATGGGGGATTTCAGCTGAAATAGCAGCGACTTTACTCGCTGTGATGGTGGTTTTGTTTGCTGGAACGACGATGGATTCAGGGGTGAGATTGCAGCGTTACATTATCCAAGAGTGGGGGGATATTTATCAGCTGACATTGCTCAAAAATGGTGTAATAGCGACATTTATCGCCGTCGCATGTTGTTTGTTACTCGCTTTTGGTGCTGGTGGGGCGTCAGGTAGCGGTGGAATGATCATTTGGCCATTATTCGGCTCAACCAATCAAATATTAGCCAGCTTAACGTTATTGGTGATTTCTGTATATTTAATTAAGCTGGGTCGACCTGCAAAATTTACTTTGATCCCAATGAGCTTTGTGCTGGTGATGGCTTTTTTTGCTGGGTTAATTAAGCTTGTTGAATATTATGCGCAAGGAAATTGGTTATTGGTGAGTTTAGATATTGTCGTACTCGTTGTGAGCGTGTTAGTGATGTTAGAAGCTTGGTCAGTAATCACTCGGCTTAGGAAAGATAACGCTACGCATAAGCAAACTCAGTGATACAAACGCAATTTGAGGTTTATCGCACAAACTGGTAAACCCCCACTCAATAGCTGATAATTGGGCCCTTAAGTTACTCTTTAAGGGCCCATTTTATGTCTTTCCCTCTCGCGTTACCCTGTCATGATTTTTTAACTCAAGATGCAGATGCAGTGATTGTAATTACAGCCAATGTGCATGATCTTGGTCATACTCAATTGAATGCCACTTTGGCTCCCTATTTGTCGGTCGATCAACGTATCGCCAGTAAAGCAACGTTAGTGCTTGCCAATGACTTACCTGGCAAACGTTTGATTGTGTCGCCTACTGGACCATTGCATCGCGATTATGATGATGTACGCCGCGTATTTGATGCAGCTAAATCGGCGATTACAGAAGCAAAAGCAGCCGGTGTGACAAACCCTGCATTGATGATTGTAGGGTTACCTGCTGATGAGCGCTACAAAAACGCATTAGAAGTGGCTTTTTTAGGCACTTGTCAAGCATTGTGGCAACCGCTTGAAGCACGTGAATATCGTGGTGAGAGTATTGAGCCTATTACTGTAATACATATGGTCGGGGCGACCGAAATGCAGACGAAGCAATTAAATGCGATTGCTGCTGGTCAATATGCTGCCAGAGATTTATGTGGCACAGAGCCTGAAAGAATGGCACCGCCACGTTTTGCTGATTACTGTGAAGCATTATTTGTGAACACCTCTGTGGCCGTTGAAGTGATATCAGATATTGATAAAATTGAAAATGACTACCCCATGCTGGGTATGGTAGCGCGTGCATCTTATGCTGTTGAACGTCATCACCCTCGTGTTGTTAAGTTGGAATATACGCCGACAGATGAAGTAACCCGTACTCTAATGTTTGTTGGTAAAGGCTTGGTATACGATACTGGTGGTGCTGATTTGAAAGTGGGTGGTTTTATGGCTGGTATGAGCCGAGACAAAGGCGGGGCAGCATCGGTAGCAGGTTTTATGAAAGCCGTTGCTGAATATCAACCTAAAGGTGTCAAAGTTATTGCTTACTTAGCCGTTGTACGTAACTCAATTGGCTCAGATTGTTTTGTACCAGATGAAATTGTAACATGCCGTGAAGGTCTTAATGTTCGGATAGGTAATACCGATGCTGAAGGACGTTTAGCCATGGGCGACTTACTGAGTGAAATGAAGGATTTGGCTAAATCTCAAGTTAACCCTGAACTATTTACAGTGGCGACACTGACAGGGCATGCTGCACGCGCAGTGGGTCCATATAGTGCTTATGTTGAAAACGGCCCAGCACGTACAGCAAAAATATCTCGTCAATTGGCTGATATGGGAGATTTGTGGGCTGATGGTGCAGAGCTATCGCGTAGTCGTCGTGAAGATTATGACTTTATAAAACCACGCACTTTGGCTGATGACGTTATTTCAAGTAATAATGCGCCATCCGCTATCACTGCGAGGGGTCATCAATTTCCCATGGCATTTTTAGCGTTAGTCGGTGGGCTAGATAAACACGGCTGTGATGCACAGCAGCCTATTCCATATGTTCATATGGACATTGCAGGAAGTGGTGTTGAAGGGGGAGATTGGCAGCATGGAAAACCAACTGCTGCAACGGTATCTAGCCTATTTGCACGCTATTGTCTGTAGCTGTTGAGTGGTGAACAGTTAATCTGACGTCTGTACTTCGTCAGTGGTTAGTTCAATTACTCCAAATTACACTAGGCAGCGAATCTAATTATTTGTTGCCTAGTTGTAATGTACCTTGGGATAGGTTAAATTTTAAATCGCTGCACGATGTCATCCAAATGATGACTGGATTGTTTTAGATCAAGGCTGGCATCCGTTAGGGAATGAGTTGTGTCTAGAGACTGATGGGTAGCTTTAGATAAATCGGTAATACGTAAACTGACCTCTTGCGCAACACTGCTTTGTTCTTGAGTTGCTCTTGCAATATGGCTATTCATTTTACTTATCACTTTGATTAACCTTCCAATTTCATCTAGGGATTGGTCAGTGCCGCTAGCTTGTTTTACTGTACTGGTTGATATTTCTTGGCATAACTGCACGGCCCTCACCGTTTCTTGGGCATTTTTTTGCAACTTTTCAATCATTTTTTGGATTTCGTCTGTGCTTTGCCCTGTGCGACTTGCTAGGGTGCGCACTTCATCGGCTACGACCGCAAACCCTCGACCTTGTTCTCCGGCTCTGGCTGCTTCAATTGCCGCATTAAGAGCAAGTAAATTTGTTTGCTCTGAAATACCACGAATGACATCCAGTACAGAGCCAATGTTATTACTCTCGGTTGCTAAAATTGCAGATACTTTACTTACGCTTTGGATATGGGTTGACAGAGTTTGAATGGCAGTAATGGTATTTGCAACAACTTGCTTACCCTGTTCACTATTTAGTAGTGCATCAGCGGCTGCGACTTCAGCAGCGCGAGCATTTTCATTGACTGCCGTTATTTGTGTACTCATTTGTTCAACGGCAGTAGCAACCTGCTGACTATTGTCATTTTGTAGTTCTATGTGGGTTAAGTTTATGGCGCCTGCTTCATTTACTTGATTAGCAAAGAGGCCCAAATGTGTAGCACTCTCAGCGACTTGAGAAATGGATTGGCGCATTTTTTCAGTATATAAATTGAAGTACCGTGAAAGCCGAGAAATTTCGTCGTTGCCTTGCTCGTTCAGCTGTTGGGTTAAGTCTCCTTGGCCTTGAGAGATATCTTTCATCATGTTTGTTGCCAGGCGAATTGGATTTAAAATACTGTTACTAATAATGGTGCAAAGGATGGCTAAAACAATAACGATGATAATAACATCTATGATCATACGCCAGCGAAGCTCTGAAAATGCGTCATCTATGGTATCTAAATAGACCCCAGAACCGACTATCCATTGCCATGGGAGAAATCCTTTAACAAATGATATTTTATCTACCGGTGTTTGTGCGCCAGGTTTAGGCCATTTGTAAGGCACAAACCCTTCCCCGTGACTGACAACCTTGTCCACCATCTCTACAAATAAAGGGTTCCCGTCAGGGTCTTTGCTATTCGTTAAATTTTTTCCATTGAGCTGTGGTTTCAGTGGGTGCATAATCATCGTTGGGGTGAAATCATTGACCCAAAAGTAGTTATTACTGTCATATGTAAGTCCTTTGATTGCGGTTAACGCAGCATGTTTAGCGGCAGCTTCTGTTAAGAGGCCTGTTACTTGCCGTTGGTGATATACAGAGAGTAAGCTGTGTGCAGTTTCGACCAAGTTTTTGGTTTTTTCATATTGTTGTTTTTTTAGAGTGGCGTACTGCTGAGTTAAATTTGTCAGACTTAGAATAATTAGTCCTAATATGACTACTATGAGTAACATCATAAGGCGTTGAAAAATCGTAAATCGTCTTAAAATCTGCATATCAATCTCCTTGCTAAAAATACACAGTCCTGTGCATTAAGATAACGGGCGAGGTTTTAAGATAAAGAAATAAAGAGAGTCTGTCAGTACATTTTTAAGATGTTTTTATCTTTAAAAGCAAAGAGTTATTTGTTTTTGTTTAACAAGGAATACAATTAGATTTTGGTCTAAGAAAAAGCCCACAAATATGGGCTTTTTGACTAAATTTACATGTTGAAGTGACGGTTAAAAAAGTTTGTGATCGTTTGATGTAAATGGGTTTGCACTTTCTTACCGCGTAAGCTGTGCTTTGAGCCTGGGTAAGTCATCATCTCGAATGGTTTCGCATTGTCTTGAAGCTGTTTAAAGAGTTTAGTTGCATGAGTAAATAACACATTGTCATCTGCCATACCATGATAAATCATCAATGGACCATTTAAATTATCAGCAAAAGGGAAGACAGCACTTTGTGCATAGCCTGTTGCGTTACTTTGCGGGTGCCCTAGGTAGCGCTCAGTGTAATGGGTGTCGTATAAAGCCCAATCAGTCACTGGGGCACCTGAAACACCTGCTTGGAAATAATCACCTGCTTTAAACATAGTCATAAGTGCCATATACCCACCGTAACTGTGACCGTAAATACCAATTCTTGTCGGGTCAACGTAATCAAGCGAGCGCAAGAACTCAACACCTTTGATTTGGTCAGCTACTTCGACAACACCTAACTTTTTATATATTGGCGCTTCAAAGGCTGTCCCGCGGTTATATGAACCACGGTTATCTAATTGGAAAATCACATACCCTTGTTGTGCCATGTATTGAAAGTAAAGGTTTTTACTACGCCAACTGTTGGTAACCCGCTGTGCGTGTGGTCCACCGTATACATTGACCATAACAGGGTGCTTTTTACCTTTTTCCATATTTGTAGGTTTGAAAATACGGTAATGCAATGTTTGTCCGTCTTCGGCTTTAATGGTGCCATACTCAGGTTCCGCCAACTTACTCAAATAAGGTGTAAGTGGGTGAGTACTGTCTAACTTGTTTTGCTCCAGCCAAGTAATGAACTCTCCATTTACTTTGCGTAGCGCGACAGAGTTGGGTTTGTTAACTGAGGAGCTATTATCAATAAATGTTTTAGCATCTTTGGCGACAACGATTTTATGATAGCTGCCCGTTTGTGTGATGCGTTTGGTATTGCCTGATGTGAATATAGGGGCGCTATATAAATGTTGTTCTAGAGGTGTATCTGCACGACCAGCAAAATAGATGACCCCTTTAGTTTCATCAATACCTTTTATACTATCGACAATCCACTCCCCTTTGGTGATTTGGCGAATGAGTTGGCCATTGGTTCGATAGAGGTATAAATGTTTATATCCATCACGTTCAGAGGCCCACACAAAGTGTTTTTTGTCGGCTAGGAAGCGTAAGTCAAAGTGTAAGTTAACCCAAGTATCACTTTGCTCTGTTAGCGCAACCGTTTGCTGTTTTGTTTTGGTATTATAAAAGCGCAGCTCTAATGCTTGTTGAGAGCGATTTTGCCATTGATATGACAGTGTTTTATCATCTTTAAGCCATTTAGCGCGGGCAATGTAAATATCTTCATTTTTACCTAAGTCAATCCAGTCAAC
This sequence comes from Pseudoalteromonas sp. MMG005, assembly GCF_018101015.1. Lineage (NCBI taxonomy): Bacteria > Pseudomonadati > Pseudomonadota > Gammaproteobacteria > Alteromonadales > Pseudoalteromonadaceae > Pseudoalteromonas > Pseudoalteromonas sp. MMG005. Next base: position 43,309 of record NZ_JAGJEK010000010.1, read on the forward strand.
CTGTTGGTTATTCAGCTTAACAACACCTAGGGCTATTTTGACATTACTTGTACCTGTGAATGGGTAACGCTGATTGAATAGTTTAACTTCATCGGCATATATTTCGTTACGAATTGCTTCTTCTACAGGGCTTTCATCGATACGAGTAAAGGCGATTTTTTTCTCATCACCTGACCACCAGTACCCGGTCATGCGACTCATTTCTTCTTGCGCAACAAATTCAGCCATGCCATTTTTGATGACGCCGCCGCCATCCGTGCTGAGCGCAATTTCTTTGCCACTGGCAAGTTCAAGTGCGTATAAATTTTGCTCACGAATAAATGAGACATAGTTGCCTTTCGGAGAGAAGCGAGCATCGGTTTCAAAAGCAGGTGTATTTGTTAGTTTCTTACTTTTCCCTGAGTCTATTTGATAATGGTATAGGTCGCCATTTAAAGGAAACAATAAGGCTTTTCCATCGTTTGACCATTTGTATTCGAGAATACCGCGACCAAAAACCCGTTGTCGTTCACGACGGGCTTTTTCTTCGTCAGATAAAGTTTCAGGCCCTGAAAACAGCGCGGCTGAGTCAACTAATAATCGGTTAGATTTGTCTTTTAGGTTGTACTCCCAAAGGTCGTAACGGTTATAGTCGTTTGTTTTACCTTGTAAATACGTGACACGTTTGCCATCAGGAGAAAATTTGAGTTTAACAGGGGCTTTGCCTGCTAAGTTTGGGTCATCAAAAATACGTTCAAGGGAGAGGGGTTTTGCTGCAATGGTTGCACTGCACAATATAAGCGGCAGACATAACGCTAAAGACGAAAGAGTAACTCGCACAAGAGGGCCTTATCAAAGTGATTTGTTGGTTGGATGTTATAGGCAAGCATAGGCAATGGCAACAAATTGGGATAGAGTTCACATAATAATAAGTGTAAGTGGAGGTAATTATGACATTTGAGCTCGCCCCAGAATTGAAGCGTGATTGTATCGAGTTAGTTGATTGGCAGTTATGCAAAGTATTATTGCTGAACGATAGCCAGTACCCGTGGTTTATTTTAGTACCAAGAATTGATAATTTAAAAGAGATCATTGATTTAAGTCAATCTCAACAAAGCCTTTTTTGGTCTGAATCAGCGAAGCTTAGTGAGTTATTACGAGAAGTATTTAATCCTGATAAGCTAAATATTGCTGCATTAGGTAATATGGTGCCGCAATTACATGTGCATCACATTGCACGGTTTACAAATGATATTGCATGGCCGAATCCAGTTTGGGGCTTACATCCAGCAGTGCCTTATTCAAATGAGCAACTTATATCACTAAAAAAGGCGCTAGCGTTGTAGTGCCCATTATGGTGTTAAATTTAAAGTACCGAATTACAAACCGAGCACTTTTTTACCTTGCGTAAATGTGACATCTACTGGAATGTTGGCTGCAGACAATTTTGCTAAATCTGCTTTCAACTCTGCTTTAATGCTTCCATGTGTTGCAATAAGTTGGCTTACTTTTTCGTAGTCACCATCACCTTGTAGAGTAAGAATTAACTGTGATAAGTTTTTCATCGCAGTCGCCATTTCCTTCATGTTTACTTTGTAAAGACCTTGTGCATTTTTAGAAAATGCCCCTTGCTCTTTGAAGAAGTTAAAGCGGATCATATTGGCTTTGCCATGGGCACTTGATGCGCCGAAACGTACAGAGCGGAAAATCCCAGCCATAAACGTGGTGTAGTAGTCTTCCAATGTCCCGTCTGTTATTTCACCTTTTTTAAGTAACTGCTCGACCATGTATAAGCCAAGAATATCAGCTTTCCCTTCTTCTAGTGCACTTGCATGCTCTTGTAATGATTGACGAACGGTACCTTTATCAGTAATGGTATTTTTTATTCCCAGTCCATGTGCGACTTCATGAAACATGATATTGGCAAAAAAGGCGTCGAATGTAATATGTTTACGTTGCTCAGGCACAATTAACTGTTCAGAAATAGGAAGCATAATTTTATCAAACTTCGCGCGCATCGCATTTTTTAATTGCAAACGGCGTGTGCCTTTTTCTAATTGAACTTGCTCATCATTAGGTAAATTAATTGCAATTGTTTTACTACCGGCGTTGGAGTGACCGGCATAATAAATGACATCATATGCGTTTAGATCAGCATCAGAACCAGGTACTTCTTGTTTGTACTTTTCATCGACAGGCAAGCCAGCTTGTAGTTCTGGTAAAAATGCGGCAAATTTAGCGAGACGTTCACTCCATGCTAAGTCTTTTACAAGTACATAAGACTCAAATCCTGCACGATATCCGAAAAGCTGGTCTTCATAGGTTTCAATAGGGCCGATAACAATATCAATGGAGTTATTTTTCATATCCATCCATGCGAAATCAGAGCGTTGGTAGCTATTATTTAATAATGCATCTGCACGCAGGTTGAGGTAATTGGCAAATTCTTTGTCAACGGCTAAGTTACTGGCTTCTCGTAATAAAGACGCCGCTTTTGTTAACTCTGTTTGAAATACTTCTGAATATGAAGTACTAGATAGGTTGCCTTGGTCATCACGTGTGATAATTGAATAAAGGCCTTGTTTATCTTTAACCGATGAACTGTTTAATTCCTCTTTGGTAATGTTGTGAGGGTAAAATTCAGCGCCAGGTGTTTTGGGGGCAAAGCCAGATAAAAATACTTTATCACCATTGAGCCTATCCCATGGCCCATAATTTATTTCGGCAAATTGACGTACTTTTTTATCCGCTATGTTACTTAAGAATTGTGTTTTATCCATTCCAAAGCTTTGCTTCCAGAATAGGTCATCCATCAATTTAGATGCATCGATTAATTTGCTGAGCATTTTCTTCTGATTATCAGTCAAATGCGATAAATCACTGGTTAGCGTTACGTTTGTATAAATATCAAGACGCGATTGTTGGGTGTTTACTAGGTTGTAGTCATTATTTTCTTGGGTGCTAGTTTGCGTGTTATTTATTGTTTCTGGTTCTGAGCATGCACTGAGTGTTAACGCACTGGCGATAAGCAGTGCATGGCTAATTTTTGAAAGCTTCATGGGTAACTCTTTTGTTGTTATCTGTTTGGTTATCTACCATACCCGAATGTTTTATGGATTTCTGCCTTTGTACGTTGTAGTGGCAGTAAATATTAGCCATGCGCGAATTAGTAAGAATATTTTTTATACTTTTCTTAACTTTATGGTTAACTTAGTCAATACTAAAGGGTATAAAAATAAGCGTGCTTTATTGTGCACACCAGAAAATTTCTACCCAAGGGATATAGCTTATGTCGACAGAAAATGCCTTACTGACCATTCTTATTGATAGGATAAATAACGATACACTTGTTTTGCCCACCTTACCTGAAATTGCTGTAAAAGTAAGACAAGCAGCAGATGATCCTGAAGTAAACTTAGCACAGATGGCAGAGGTTATTTCTCAGGATCCCGCTTTATCAGCCCGCATGATTAAAGTTGCCAATAGTGCGTTTATGGGACGCTCAATTAAGGTGAATACACTTAACCAAGCTGTTACACGAATCGGGTTGCGACAAATCAAAAATATCGCCACAGCAATGGCGATGGAACAATTGTTTGTATCGAACAATAAGTTGATCAGAACGTATATGGATAAGGCATGGCAAAAAACGCTCAAAGTGGCGTGCCAAGCTATTACGACTATGGATTTTTATCTTCGCGTAAATAAACATACCTCTCTAAATAAAGATACCATTACGTTAGCATCATTGGTGTTTAACATTGGCGTTTTGCCTATTTTAACAGAAGCGGAGCGTCATCCAGAAGTGTTCGCGAACCCGAGCTTTTTAGCTCATGCAATACAAAAGCTCGCGGGTAAAATTGGCGGAGCAATCATGAGGGAGTGGGGGTTTACCGATGACTTTGTTGAGGTTGCTGAAAGTTGGTCCAATCCAAACTACAAACCTGATCATGTTTGTTATGTCGACTTTATTCGTGTGGGTGCGATTATTGAAGGTATCTTACAAGTGTCTGATAAAGCTGCGGCGCTTAGTGCCTATGAAGCCAAGGGCGTAACGCGTACATTAGACATGTTTACGAGTGATGAATATTTATCGACGTTAGAAGATGTAAAAAGTATGTTTGCTTAACATCGAGCGTTTAAAAAGTAGTAAGGTGAAGCTCACCTTACTACTAACTAACCTCAGCTCTGGATAAGCGAATTTGCCCAATAAAGCTATTTTTCTCACTCTCGGCGTTGCTTTCATTTGTAATAGCCCGCTATTACTGCATAAAAGCGCCTTGATATTGAACAAAATATCATCATTGGATTGTACATAAGTTTGTTTACAAAATATTTCCTATTCCAAAACCCTTATCCAAACCTGAGGTTAACTAATGTTTATAAGTCTTCTGCTTCGCCTAAGCTTTGCGTTAACTCATCTATCAGCTCTTTGATTTCTTCACTTACCAGAATAAAATCGGCATCGAGCTTTACGAGCATATCTTCTTTTGGAATATCAGCATTTTGTTCTTTCAGTGCGTCAGCGTAACTTAAGCGTTTAATCGAGCCGTCATTTTGAAGCATAAACTTAACACGCTCACGCCAATCTAAGGCGAGCTTAGTGACACGTTTACCACTTTCTAAATGGTGCTTGATTTCATCAGTAGATAAATCATGTTGCTTTAATTTTACTTGCGCGCCATTGTCATCCGGTTCTTCTAATTCAGCATCGGTACCAATTGCAAACCCATCTGGAGTTTCAAACTTAGTTAACCAATTGGTCAAAAACACATCTAAATCATAATTAGCAAAAGCAGGAACAACGGGCAATGTACCAAGTGATTTGCGTAGTAATGCCAATAACTCTTCCGCCTTGTTGAAGCTGGCGCTGTTGACGATAACCCAGCCGTTCTCTTGATCAATAAAAGCGAATTGTAAACTTGATTTCTTAAATGCTTGTGGCAATAAAGTCGCGAGAATATTTTCTTTTAACTCGTCTTTTTCTTTTTTCTTAACCGGGCGGTTCTCTTCGCGCTCGATAAGCTCAACTTTTTCTGCAACCATGTCATTAACAACAGCTGCAGGCAGCACTTTCTCTTCGCGTTTTGCGCAAACTAAAATGCTGTTTTTTGAAAAATGTGACAGGCTATTACCATGTTTACCGAATGCTTTTGACCAGCCAAATGTACTCATGTCTTGGCTACCACAAGGGCGGAATACATCTTGCTCTAATGCTTGTTCAAAATCTTCTTGGTTGTATGAGATATCTTGTTTGAATCGATAACAGATCAGGTTACTAAACCACATAAAAACGGTATCCGTGCTAAATAGTGGTCGCTATGATAACAATAATTTTCAGACAAGGAAGTGTTAAAGCGACTTGAATACAACAAAGGTAAGAGATTGCTGTATTCAAGTAATCAGACTAACTAAACATCGCCAGTGGTGCTTGCATGTTTTTAGGGAAGCTGATTTGGTATACTAGACCTTTACCTTCTTCACTGGTCACTTCTATATCGCCATTAAGTGTTTGTTTTACCAAGTTTAAGGTGATGTGAGTACCTAAGCCACTGCCGCCTTGATCTCTTTTAGTTGTGAAAAATGGGTCAAACAATTTCTCCAGTTGCACAGCACTGACACCGCGTCCATTGTCTCTATACAAAATACGTACGTCATCGTTGTCATCAGTAATTTCAATATCTATGCTGCCTTTATCAATACCTTCAAAGCCATGGATCAATGAGTTCATAATAAGGTTAGTAAATATTTGACTAATCGCGCCAGCAGGCAAGTTCAAGGTTAAATCTTCAGGGCAAGAAATATGTATATCATGCTTGGTTTTTTTTATTTTAGGGTGTAAAGAACGAACCACTTCTGCCAAGTATTCTTTAAAGTTAATAGTACGAACGGCCTCACTGGCTTGGTCAACCGCAATTTGCTTAAAGCTTGCGACCAATTCAGAAGCTCTGTCTAAGTTAGTTGTTAACAAGCTGGTGCTTTGCTTGGCCTCATTAATAAACTCCTCAAGTGCTTTTGGAGATAAGGTTTTGGCCTCATAAGCGGCCTCCAGCTGATGTAATCGTTCCTGTAAAAATGATGTCGCGGTCACACCTATACCCACAGGGGTATTTATATCATGGGTTATCCCAGCTACAAGGCCACCTAGGGCTGCCATTTTCTCAGATCCAACCAAGCGCTCTTGTGCCATATTTAGCTCGTCGAGATAACGTTCAAGTTCTTTTTGCTTAGTTAACAGCTCTTGTTCTGTTTGGCGACGTAGATCTATTTCTTCTGTAAGCGTTAACTTTTGCTTTTCTAGCTCATATTTTTGTTGTTGTAAGTCCATCATTGCTTGACTAAGGTTTGATGTTTTTCTTGCCACCTCTTGTTCTAATTGCAAGTTATGCTGATCAAGTTTTTCATTACTTATTAGTAACTCTTTTTGTGTTTGATCCAGCTTTTTTCGGTACTCAGCGACTTTATCAATTAATTTATTGAACGCTTCTTCCATGACTTTAAGTTCATTGCGTTCAGTTGTGCCAATGTCTATGCGTTGTGCATCAATATTGTCTAATTCGAAGTCCTCAACTTGATCTGTAAGATCTGTTAAAGGCTCAGTAAGTAAACGCCTAAATGCGATCAAAAATAAAATAATAAGGAATGTCGTCTTGATCATTGCATTACCGATCAAGAAGTAAATGGAGATCATGATTCGGCTAAAGACGACTTCTCGACTAGAAAACAGGGTGACATCACCCACTTGTGTTGCGCGGCCGGAAAACTCAAAAATTAATGGAAATGTGTACCCAAATAACCCCGATGGGGTATCTTCTATAATGGCTTCTTCTTGTACTAGCTGCTGACTATACAACTCGTGAATGTCGAGCGAACGGCCCAATTGAGAAATAATCTCTCCACTGTCATCGCGGACAATGATCCCTTCAATCATCGGAATTGCAAGTAACCCTTCAGCAGTAGTAACTGTTTGTTTGGTATTAAGTTCCCATATGGCACGCGTTAAACTTCTACTGAATGTTTTTTGTAGCATCGTTAATTCATTACGAATATAGTCCTTCGTATTGACGTATTCAGCAACGACTTGGCCACAGGTAACAACAAAGGTCAACAGAAAGTAAACCGATAGCACATTCGTGAGTAGCTTTTTCGATAGGCTTTTTTGTAACATGAATGAACCTTGGCTCCTCAATTAGGTCAACAGCAGGATATGTACTTAAACTTAGCTAATAAAGCCTTAAAAATAAATAAATATCTGACATTATTGCACACAATGTGCATATTAAATGAATATATAGTTTAGGGGCTTACTGAATTATCATTAAATGTGGTATAAGTTGATGATTGCCATCGTACGGGTTATTGGAAGATAAATATTTGATATGAGTTATTCTATATTAGTTTGTGATGACTCAAGGGTTGCAAGAAAACAGGTTGTTCGTTGTTTGTCTAGCGCACTTGAGGCTAAGATTGTGCAAGCTGAAAATGGTGCGCAAGCTGTGACAATGTTAGAGGAGCAGCAAATTGATTTACTCTGTCTTGATTTGACTATGCCAGAACTGGACGGTGTGGGTGTGCTTGAGGCAATAAAACAGCGCAAAATAGAAACCTACGTGGTGGTTATTTCAGCAGATATTCAGCCAGAGATGAAAAGTCGTGTTATTGGTTTAGGCGCAATAGATTTTATTGAAAAACCGGTTACGGCAGAACAACTATTAACGCTCCTTGGACAGTATGGTATTCGTTAGCAAGAAGAAATAATGCATTTTCTCCTATAATGAGCAATGTTTTTGAAAAGGTTTGTCATTAACGTGAGTAAATTGCATAAAGGTTGTTGTACTTTAGCCTTGACACTTCGCCTACATTTCAGGCACTCTTAACTCATGAAATTAAAATTTAACACTTCGACCATTATTATTACAACCACCATCCAATCTGGATAGTGGCATAGGTCGGTGCGTATTTAAAAGGCCTGTGTTCACTAAGAACACAGGCCTTTTTTCGTTTTTGGAATGAGGAAATTACCATGATGCGAGTATTAAAATTTGGCGGCTCTTCTTTAGCCGACTTTGATTGTTTAAGGCAAGTACAGAATTTAGTGTTAACCCAGTCAGGCGATGAAGCACTTATTGTTTTATCAGCACCTGGTGGGATGACAGATCAATTAGTTGAATTAGCAGCATTGGCAGAGCAAGGTGTATCGTATGAGGTGCAGTGGCAAGCATTACAAAGCAGAGTAAATGCGCTACATCTGCAGGTGACCAAGCTATACGGTGAAATAGCGCATTGGCCTGACTTTTCAGCTTTGGCTAATAAATTAGCTGGGGTAAAACTTCTCAATCATTGTCCAGCACAAGTGCGCGCTTACATCATAAGCTTTGGCGAGCGAGTGAGCTGTGCCTTAATGCAAGCTATGTTGGGCAGCGCTCAAGCCAGTTATTTAGATGCGACAGACTGTATAGCGACTGTTGGTGGGTATTTAGATGCGGAAGTTGATTTAAAGCTGAGTAAGGCGCAATTTACTTTATCTATGCGTGAAAACCCCAACAAGTATTATATCATGCCAGGGTTTACTGGTCGCAATCAAGAGGGCGAACTTACGACACTTGGTCGCAATGGTTCTGATTACTCAGCAGCTGTTGCAGCCGCTTGTTTGCAAGCACAAGTCTGCCAAATATGGACTGATGTTGATGGTGTTTATAATGCAGATCCTCGTTTTATACGTAAAGCAACTAAAGTTGATTGGCTCTCTTATAAAGAAGCAATGGAATTATCTTATTTTGGCGCCAAAGTACTTCATCCGAAAACTATCTTGCCTTGTGCGAAAGCGGGTGTGCCGTGTGAAATAAAAAATACCCATAACCCAGATGTGCCAGGCTCGGTGATAAGTAATGAGCGTCGTGGTAATGAGCAGGTGAAAGCTTTATCAAGTCTAGAATCGCTCGCGATGCTGACGGTGTCAGGTCCTGGCATGAAAGGTAAAGTTGGTATGGCATCAAGAGTATTCAACGCGTTAGCGAATGATAACGTGTCTATTGTTTTAATCACTCAATCTTCTTGTGAATTCAGTATCAGTTTTTGTGTACACGAAGCTGATTTAAATCTGGCGTTGACCGCACTTGAACAAGCATTTGAATTAGAGTCTCAAGCGGGTTTGATTGAACCTGTTCAAGTACAAAGAGAATTGGCGATAGTGACTCTAGTTGGTGATAATATGAAAGCACATCGTGGCTTAGCTGCGAAGTTCTTTGCATCATTAGCTCAAGCGCAAGTTAACATTGTAGCAATCGCTCAGGACTCTACCGAAAGTGCAATTTCTGCTGTTGTCGATGGCAGTTTATGTAATGATGCGGTGAAAGTATGCCATGAAAACTTCTTTACACATATTCCTTCAATTGATGTGTTTTTATTGGGGGTTGGCCTCGTAGGGCAGGAGCTGATCAAACAACTTGAAAAGCAACAATCTTGGCTTCAAAATCGAGATATAAAGTTGAACCTTTATGGTGTGGCCAATTCTCAAAAACTGTATCTAAATGCGCAAGGCGTCCCTTTTGATACTTGGCACGGAGAGTTAGAGCAGCAAACAGATGGGCTTACTTTAGAAAGGTTAGAAGCGTTTGTGAAATCAAACCACTTAATAAACCCTGTTATTGTCGATTGTACTTCATCGCAGCAGTTGGCTGACCAATATTGTAATTTTCTTAACGCCGGCTTTCATGTTGTTGCAGCCAATAAAAAAGCAAATACAGGAACTTATGATTACTATCAAGCATTAGTGAATGCAGCGCAACAAAAGCACCGTAAGTTTTTGTACGAAACAAATGTTGGAGCTGGCTTACCTGTATTAGATAACCTTCAGCTTTTATTTAGTGCGGGAGACGAACTTTTATCCTTTAATGGCATATTATCAGGGTCACTATCTTATATGTTTGGCGCATTAGAAGATGGCTTGAGTTTATCCGAGGCTACAGCGAAAGCGAAAGCAAACGGTTTTACAGAACCCGATCCTCGTGATGATTTATCGGGTACTGATGTGGCTCGTAAACTACTTATTATTGCCAGAGAGTCAGGGCTTGCGTTGGAGTTATCTGACATCGAAGTGGAACCGGTCGTCAGTGAGTCATTTGCTGAGGGAGCATCCGTTGACGAGTTTATGACAAAACTTCCAGAGCTTGATGGTAGTTTTGCTTTAAAAGTGAAAGCCGCAGCAGAGCAAGGTCAAGTGTTGCGCTATGTTGGAAGTATTGAAAATGGCCATTGCAGAGTTGGTATTGAAGCCGTCGACAAGTCACATGCTTTATATGATATTCGAGATGGCGAAAATGCATTAGCCATATTGAGTCAGTATTATCAACCTCGCCCATTTGTTATTCGTGGTTATGGAGCAGGTGCTGAAGTCACGTCAGCGGGTGTTTTTGCTGATATATTAAAAACGTTGTCACGTTAGGAGTTACGCATAATGATATCTATTTATGCACCGGCATCCATTGGTAATTTTTGTGTTGGTTTTGATTCCTTAGGGGCTGCATTAGCGCCCATTGATGGTACTTTACTTGGCGATGTTGTTCATCTTGAACATGCGGATAACGATGCATTTTTTTGTGTTGGCCCATATGCCGAAAAGTTGCCAAAGAGCGCGCAAGAAAACTTAGCGTATCAATGTTTGGTGCATTTTCGAGAACATGTGGCGTCAGATATGCCAAGCGTGTCGTTAACTCTTGAAAAGCGTTTGCCGATAGGATCGGGGCTAGGCTCTAGTGCTTGCTCGGTTGTGGCAACATTTGCTGCGTTAAATGAGTTTGCACAAACGAAGTTATCTCAGGAAGCACTGATTGAGTTAATGGCTGACTTTGAGGGGAAGGTTAGTGGTGCTCGCCACTACGACAATATCACCCCGTGTTACCTAGGTGGGTTGCAGCTAACTTCCCATTTGGTCCCCAACAAGGCAATTAGTGTTCCTGTCAGTGAAGATTGGCACTATGTTGCTGCTTTCCCAGGTTTTGCTTTAAATACTGCTAAAGCGAGAGGCGTACTACCGGCTAGTCTGAGCAATCATGACGCGGTTGAATTTGCACAGCGGTTAGCGAGTTACTGCTTACTAATGCAAGTAGGACGTTTTGATGAAGCATTAGAACTTATGGAAGATAAATTGGCTGAGCCCTACAGGCAGTCATTAATAGCTGGTTTTAGTGAAGCAAAATCGGCACTACCTAAATTGGGTGCTGAAATCGTGAGTATTTCAGGAGCAGGCCCGACGTTGTTCACTATTTGTAAGTCGTTGGCCGCAGCTGAACATTGTCAGCAGTGGTTGGAAAAAAATTATATTAATGCGCATGGCTTCAGCCATATTTGCAAGCTAGATAATCGTGGTACTCGTGCCATTTCTTTAGGAGTTTAAAATGAACCTCGTAAATTTAAAAGATAAACAACAACAGGTATCCTTTACGGAGGCGGTAAAAACGGGGTTAGGACGAAATCAAGGTGTATTTTTCCCCACTGATTTACGAAAACTCAGCGATGTAGATGCATTACTTGACTTGCCATTTGTAGAACGAAGTACAGAAATACTTGCACATTTAATTGGCAATGAATTGCCTAAAGATACATTAGCAGACATGGTTCAGCGGGCTTTTAACTTTCCGGTGAAGTTAGAGAAAGTAGATGATAAAAACTATTGCTTGGAACTCTTTCATGGACCAACGCTTGCGTTTAAAGACTTTGGTGGGCGTTTTATGGCTGAATGTGTGGGGTTATTCAATCAAGGTGAACGCGTCACTATTTTAACCGCAACTAGCGGCGATACGGGGGCGGCTGTTGCTCACGCATTTTATAAAAAAGCCAATGTTGATGTGGTAATTTTGTATCCTGAAGGCAAAATATCACTGGCTCAGCAAAAGCTATTCACCACTTTAGGTGAAAATATACATTGTTATGCGGTTGATGGTAGTTTTGATGATTGTCAGGCACTAGTAAAACAAGCCTTTTTAGATGAAGAGCTAAAAAGTAAATTAGGACTTAACTCTGCAAATTCAATTAATATAAGCCGTTTAGTGGCGCAAGTTTGCTATTATTTTGAAGCCTTAGCGCAATTACCGAAATCAGAGCGTGATAATGTGCATGTATCGGTGCCAAGTGGTAATTTTGGCAATGTGTGTGCTGCGATGATAGGTTCTGTAATTGGTTTGCCTATTGCTAAGCTATCAGCAACAACAAATCAAAATGACACTGTCCCACGATTTGTTCACTCAGGTGATTGGGCACCAAAAGCAACAATGGAATCATTATCAAACGCAATGGATGTGAGTAAACCTAATAATTGGCCAAGAGTGCAAAGCATGTTGGACTCTGAGCAGTTTAGTAAACATGATTTTTATTCACGTAGCGTGTCTGAGCAAGTGACAGAGAAAGTGATGCGAGAAATTGCCCATACAGGGTATATCGCTGAGCCACATACAGCTATTGCGTTCGAAGGGCTACGCCATGATAAAGGTGAAAATAGCATCGGTATATTTTTAGCAACGGCGCACCCCGCTAAATTTAAAGAGTCAGTTGAAAATGTGTTAGGTCAAGAAATTGCGATGCCTCGCGTTTTGCAAGACGCGTTAGATAAAAGCTGTTTGGCGCAACCGTTGGGTGCAGATTATCAACAATTAAAAGCGGCGATGTTTGAAAAACTGTTATAGAGATTAAAATCGATATATCGTGATGATAGGTATTTAAGAGTCGATTTGCTCGGCTCTTATATTAATAACTTTAATTCACTGGTTTTTATTTATTAAAATTATAAATGTTTAAATAAAAAAATATCATTGCATAAACACTGTGAAATAAATTCAATCCCTGTTTAAATATGCTCACGCCTACAGCATAGGCAATACACGCATTAGAGCGTACAATACGGCTTTTATACCTTTACGTGCCCCTAGGAGACCCCATGTTAGAACGTAACATGAACATTGCAGACTTTGATCCAGAATTATTTAACGCGATTGAGCTTGAAACAACTCGTCAAGAAGAACACATTGAACTTATCGCGTCTGAAAACTACTGTAGCCCACGCGTTCTTGAAGCGCAGGGTTCGCAGTTAACAAATAAATACGCAGAAGGTTACCCAGGTAAGCGTTACTACGGTGGTTGTGAGCATGTCGATGTTGTTGAGCAGCTAGCGATTGATCGTGCTAATGCACTGTTTGGCTCAACTTACGCCAATGTTCAGCCGCATGCCGGTTCTCAAGCAAATGCAGCAGTATTTTTAGCGCTGTTAGACGCTGGTGATACTGTACTTGGTATGAGCTTAGCCCATGGTGGCCATTTGACTCATGGTTCTCATGTGAGCTTTTCTGGTAAATTGTATAATGCAGTGCAATACGGACTTAATGAAGCAACGGGTGAGATTGATTATGAGCAAGTAGAAGCGTTAGCGCTTGAGCATAAACCTAAAATGATCATCGGTGGGTTCTCTGCTTATTCTGGCATTGTTGACTGGGCTAAATTCCGAGAAATTGCAGATAAAGTCGGTGCATATTTATTTGTTGATATGGCGCACGTTGCAGGTTTAATTGCTGCTGGTGTGTATCCAAGCCCTGTGCCTCACGCACATGTTGTCACCACGACAACACATAAAACACTTGCTGGTCCGCGCGGTGGTTTGATCATTTCGGCATGTGATGATGAAGCGATTTATAAAAAACTGAACAGTGCAGTATTCCCTGGCGGCCAAGGTGGCCCTCTATGTCATGTTATTGCAGCTAAAGCAGTTGCGTTTAAAGAAGCACTTCAACCTGAATTTAAAGCATATCAAACACAAGTTGTTAAAAATGCTCAAACGATGGTGTCGGTTTTACAAGAACGTGGCTATAAGGTTGTTTCTGGAAAAACTGAAAACCATTTGTTTTTACTAGACCTTATTGATAAAGATATCACGGGTAAAGATGCAGATGCTGCATTAGGTCGTGCCAATATTACGGTTAATAAGAATTCAGTACCAAATGATCCTCGTTCACCATTTGTGACATCGGGTTTGCGTATAGGCTCTCCTGCGATTACGCGTCGCGGTTTTAAAGAGACTGAGTCTCGTGAATTGGCTGGTTGGATTTGTGATGTACTAGACAATATTAATGATGAGTCAGTACAAGCGGATGTAAAAGAAAAAGTGAAAGCTATCTGTGCTAAATTACCCGTTTACGCATAATTTAGCGCACACAATTAGAGATTTTTGATATCATTAAGGCCGCTATTTAGCGGCCTTTTTTGTATCCAGTTATAAGTGAACAACTATGCATTGCCCATTTTGTACCGCCAAAGACACAAAAGTAATTGACTCGCGCCTTGTGAGCTCTGGTCATCAAGTGCGTCGTCGTCGCGAATGTATTGAATGTCATGAGCGTTTTACCACCTTCGAAGGTGCCGAACTTGTGATGCCAAGAGTGATAAAGCAAGATGGTTCAAGGGAGCCGTTTAATGAAGATAAGCTCATTAATGGGTTACACCGAGCTCTGGAAAAAAGACCTGTCAGTACCGAGCAAGTAGATGAAGTGATTCATGAGATTAAATCTACTATTCGGGCCACAGGTGAACGTGAGATCCCAAGTCATATGATTGGTGAATGCATAATGCAAGCCTTAAAAAAGCTAGATAAAGTAGCTTATGTGCGCTTTGCGTCGGTATATCGCTCTTTTGAGGATGTACGAGAATTTGGTGAAGAAATAGCACGGTTAGGGGATTAGCGGTGTTTAGTGAACAAGATAAGTCATATATGACGCGTGCAATTGAGTTAGCACAGCAAGGTCAATATACCACCACACCAAACCCAAATGTGGGATGTGTCATTGTAAAAAATGGTCGTATTATTGGTGAAGGCTTTCACCAACAGGCTGGAGAGAGCCATGCTGAAGTTCATGCTCTTCGAGAAGCTGGCACTCAAGCGAGAGGTGCTACGGTTTACGTTACATTAGAACCTTGTAGCCACTTTGGGAAAACACCACCGTGCGCAAAAGGCTTGATTGATGCAGGTGTGAACAAAGTAATTGCAGCTATGGTGGATCCAAATCCACAGGTTGCCGGCCGTGGTTTAGCCATGCTAAAACAGGCGGGAGTTGAAACAGCGTTTGGGTTATTAGAGGAACAGGCTCGGGCCTTAAATGATGGCTTTCTTAAGCGAATGGAATTTGGACTCCCATTTGTAAGTTGTAAGCTGGCAGCGTCAGTGGATGGAAAAACCGCGTTGAGTAATGGTCAAAGTAAGTGGATAACTTCTTCAGCTGCGCGAAGAGATGTACAAATATTTAGGGCCCGAAGTTGTGCTGTCCTTACGGGGGCCGACACCGTTTTAGTTGACGATGCAAAAATGAATGTACGTGATAGTGAGTGTGATATTTCTCTTCCTGAAGGTAAGCAATTACGTCAGCCTACCAGAGTCATATTTGATTCACAAAATAGACTCTCACCAAACTTACCTTTGTTTAAAATTGATTCCCCCGTTATTATTTTAAGAACCAGTCTTGATAATTCTCATGACTGGCCGCACTTTGTAGAACAAGTGGTTGTCCCTGATAGCAAATTAAAAATTAATTGTCATGCGGCATTGGCTTTGCTTGCTCAACGCGGTATTAATCGAGTATGGCTTGAAGCTGGGGCAACTTTGGCAGGTGTTTTTCATCAACAAACACTAATAGATGAATTTGTTATTTATCTCGCCCCTAAAATAATTGGCCATGATGGACGTGGGTTGTTTAACACACAAACAATAGCATGCATGAATGATATAGCGACACTTAATTTTACGAGTGTTGAACGCATAGATGAAGACGTTCGTTTAATATTAAGACCAAGCTGATAGAGGCATTATGTTTACAGGTATAATTGAAGCAACCGGCACGCTCACTGAGTTGTCAGCCAACCACGGTGACTTAACTGTTCGAGTAAAAAGTGACACGTTACAGATGAATGATGTGAAGCTTGGAGACAGCATCGCAACCAATGGTGTGTGCCTGACTGTTATTGAAAAGTATAGTGATGGTTTTAAAGCTGACCTATCAAATGAGACTTTACATCTGACATTGTTTGCACAGTATAAAGTGGGTCAAAAAGTGAATTTAGAGAAGGCCTTGCAACCGATATCGCGACTTGGAGGGCATTTAGTGTCAGGTCATGTTGATGGTGTAGCCACGATTGAAAGTGTAACGTCAAATGCACGAGCGACAGAGTATTGGTTAGCAGTACCAGGTGACCTAATGAAATATATTCCTTATAAAGGCTCAGTTGCAATTGATGGTATAAGCTTGACAGTCAATGAGATAAAAGAAAGCAAATTTAAACTGACAATCGTACCCCATACGGCACAAGAAACCACCATTGTAGACTTTCAAGTTGGCTCAAAGGTTAATTTAGAAGTCGATCAAATTTCTCGTTATTTAGAGCGTTTGATACAAGGGGCGCAAATGCCAGCGAAAGAATCAACTCTCACAACGAATTTGTTAGCCAAAGCGGGCTTTATAAAGTAACCCGATAGCAAATCAAAATAGACAGGTAAATTATGAATTTAAATAGTGCGCAAGAGATCATTGATGATATAAAAGCCGGTAAAATGGTTATTTTAATGGATGATGAAGACCGCGAAAACGAAGGGGATTTAATTGTGGCAGCTGAACACATTTCGGCTGATACAATTAACTTTATGGCCACTCATGGTCGTGGGCTTATTTGTCTAACAATGACTCAAGAGCGTTGTCAGCAATTAGACTTACCATTGATGGTTCGCAATAATGGTGCACAGTTTTCAACTAACTTTACCATGTCTATAGAAGCTGCGAAGGGCGTAACAACAGGCATATCTGCTGCTGACCGAGCGCGGACTGTGCAAGCTGCGGTAGCCAAAGGTGCCGTACCGCAAGATATTGTACAACCAGGCCACATTTTTCCAATTATGGCACAAGCTGGTGGTGTCTTGACTCGGGCAGGTCATACCGAGGCGGGGTGTGACTTAGCGCGCTTGGCTGGTTTGGAGCCTTCATCTGTTATCGTTGAAATATTGAATGCCGACGGCACGATGGCACGTCGTCCACAGCTTGAGGTTTTTGCAAAGGAGCACGGGATAAAAATTGGCACTATTGCTGACCTCATTGAATATAGAAATCTCAATGAAACAACGATAGAAAAAGTCGCTGAATGTAAATTACCAACTGAGTTTGGTGAATTTAACTTAGTAACTTACAAAGATACAATTGATAGTCAGCTGCATTATGTGATGAAGCGCGGTGAAATCAGTACGAGTGAACCTACATTGGTACGAGTACATTTACAAAGTACATTTAATGATGTGTTACTTTCCGACCGAGGTGCAGATCGTAGCTGGAGTTTGCACAGTGCAATGAAGCACATTAGTGAAAATAATGGCGTGCTTGTGATTCTAGGAAAACAAGAAGATCCAACTGACATTGAAGCGATGGTAAAAGCATTTTCCGCAGAAGATGCTGGCGAAAGTGTTAATCATCGTAAGTTTCAAGGTACATCTCGTACTGTTGGTGTTGGGTCGCAGATTTTGGCCGATTTGGGTATTCAAAAAATGCGTTTAATGAGTATGCCTAAAAAGTATCATGCACTCTCTGGCTTTCATTTAGAAGTCGTAGAATACGTTGAACCAAAATAGCGACTGAGGCGCATATGTTTGCGTGATTAAAGGTTGTTTGGGGAAAGCTAAAGTTGTGCTATTATGCGCACCAATTTGGCAATTGCTCATACCAAGCTACTCCTATGTAAGAGGGTAGGTGTGGTATTACACAAGATTAGGATCATCTAATGAATATTATTGAAGGTAACAAGTACGCGCCAGGCAAGAAATTTGCCATTGTCATATCACGTTTCAATGACTTCATCGGAAGCAGTTTACTTGACGGTGCTGTTGATGAGTTAAAACGCACTGGCGGTGTCAGTGATGATGATATTACTGTGGTATATGTTCCGGGTGCTGTAGAATTGCCTCTTGCTGCGAAACGTATTGCAATGAAGAAAGAGTTTGACGCAATAATTGCACTGGGTGTGATTATTCGTGGTGGTACGCCACACTTTGATTTGGTTGCAAATGAATCCAACAAAGGATTAGCAAGTGTTTCATTAGATTATGATATTCCAGTTGCATTTGGTGTTTTGACCACTGAAAGTATCGAGCAAGCTATTGAACGTGCGGGAACTAAGATGGGCAACAAAGGTGGCGAAGCTGCACTTGGTGCGCTAGAAATGGTTAACGTACTCGATAAAATTTAAGAGGATCCTCAGTGAAACCAGCAGCAAGACGTAAAGCGCGCGTATTAGCACTACAAGCCGTGTACTCATGGCAATTAAGTGGCAACCCAATTGGTGACATCGAGCAACAAATGTTGATTGAAAATGATGTTACGAAAGTGGATGTTGAGTATTTTAAAGACTTAGCGCGTGGCGTTGCAGTTAATCAAAAACAGCTTGATGAAATTGTTACTCCTCACTTATCTCGTCCATTTGATGATTTAGATATGGTAGAAAGAGCTGTACTTCGTGTGAGTGCATATGAACTTAAATTCCGCGAAGACGTTCCTTACAAAGTTGCTATCAATGAAGGTATTGAGTTAGCTAAAATATTTGGTGCAGAAGACAGTCATAAGTTTGTCAATGGAGTGCTAGATAAAGCGGTTAAAGATATCCGCAAGTAAGGGCAACAAAAAGGAGAGCCGGCGTTGGCCGGCTTTTTTGTGTATGAAGGAATTTGAATTAATCAATCGCTATTTCACTGGTCGAGGCGTTGCACGACGAGATGTAGATTTAGGGATTGGAGATGATTGTGCACTTGTTAACGTTCCAGAGCATTGTCAGTTAGCAATAACAACAGACACGCTTGTTGAGGGCGTTCACTTTTTTTCAGATATACCACCTCGGGCATTAGGTCATCGAGTTTTGGCTGTTAACCTAAGTGATTTAGCTGCAATGGGGGCAGAGCCAACTTGGGTGTCGTTAGGCTTAACATTGCCTAATATTGACCCCAATTGGTTAGATGAGTTTACCGAAGGCATGCATGAGATAGCTGAATATTTTAATGTTCAGATTATCGGCGGAGACACGACGCAAGGGCCACTGACCATTACTATTTGTGCTAAGGGCATTGTACCGAAAGGAAAAGCTTTGACTCGTTCAGGTGCAAAGGTTGGTGATTGGGTTTATGTTACCGGTTCTTTGGGTGATGCAGGGTTGGCCATTGAAAGCCGCAAAAATGGCTGGCAATTAGACGATGAGGCGTTTGCCTGTGCATTACAGCGCTTTCACTTTCCATCGCCACGTGTTGCAGCAGGACAAGCTTTACGAGGCATAGCTTCGTCTGCGATAGATATTTCGGATGGGTTACTTGCCGATTTGTCGCATATATTGCGCCAATCAGGTGTTGCAGCTCAAATAAATGCAGATATGGTTCCGATGTCAGACGCGTTACGAAACAGCGTATCAGTAGAGCAATCTTTACAATTAGCGCTGGCATATGGTGATGATTATGAGTTGCTGTTTACTGTTTCTGAAGGAAGTAAGCTTGCTATGGAAGCAAAGCTACGTCAGTACGGTGTTGAGCCTATCTGTATTGGCCAAATCCAAGCAGGAGATGGCAATATCGAATTATTATATGAAAACCACCCTTGGCCTTTTCCAAAGACTGGTTTTGAGCACTTTAGCTAGGAGAAGGTTTGGCTAAGCAGTTTAATTTAAAACGACCCCACCAATTTTTTGGTTTAGGGTTTGGCTTAGGGTTATCTCCTGTCGCACCTGGTACTGTAGGTACATTTGCGGCTTTACCCTTTATCTTTATTACTTACAGTTACCCACTGTGGTTGCAGTGTGTGTTTGCGATTGTGATTAGTGTTTTTGGCTTGTGGGCTTGTGGGCAAACGGCAAAAGACGTACAAGTACATGATCACCCAGCTATTGTATGGGACGAAGTCGCAGGGTTCTATATTACAATGTTAGGTGCGGCATTAAGTTGGCAAACTTTACTTGCTGGGTTTCTGTTGTTCCGTTTCTTTGATATTGTAAAACCTGGGCCGATTAAATTATTAGATAAGCGTTTAAAAGGCGGCTGGGGCATAATGGCTGATGATATTTTAGCAGGTGTTTTTTCATTGATTTGTTTACAGGCTTTGCTGAAAACGGGTGTTTTAGCAGGCTAATTTAGGCTGATATTTGTGACTAAGAAAAGAACGTTAGTAGCGACTTGTTTGTTTTTTATTTTGGGGGTGGTTTTATTTGCAAACACCGCTTCTGCAGCAATCAATGATTACGTTGTAAAACAATGGAATTTACAAAACGGTTTACCGTCACAATCTATCGCCAGTATTGTGCAAGATAATAATGGGTATATTTGGCTAGGTACGCAGTTTGGCTTAAGTCGCTTTGATGGGCATAAGTTCACTAATTTAACTACTCAGAACAGTGCTTTTTTACAATCGAATGCCATTCACAAGCTAATTATTGATAAGTACGGCATGTTATGGATAGGCACTCGTCGTGGCTTACATCGCTTAAATCCTCAAACATTAGAAGCACAAAGCTTTAATATTCAAGGACCTGTTCGTGATTTACTGCAAGATCACGATGGCGGTATTTGGATTGCGTCAAATGGTTTGTATTACGTCTCTGCTGAGAAGTTGTCTGAAAAGAATGTGAAGCGCGAAGCGTTAAGTCTGACGCCTAGAAAGATCAATCAAATTGTTGGTTCAGTAACACGCATGGCACTTTCATCTGATGGTATTTGGTTGGTCAATGAGCACCATTTATTGAAGATTAAAGAGTCAAGGTCGGGGAGTAACACGGAGTTTCGCTTAGAGCTTGCAAGTAAGTTGTCTTTACCTCGACAGTTGGCACAAACCATTATCCATGATTTATCGTGGATAGATGGTCGACTTTACCTCGCATCCGAATTGGGCGCTTACTTCCTTGATATAGATGAAGTGATAAGACGGTACGATGAAATTGGTAATACGGCCGTATACAAGTTTCAAGGTGATGAAGATGGCGGGTTTTGGGTGTCTACATCAAATGAATTGATGTATAGGGAATCCAATGGTAATTGGCAATCAGTTAAACCGACTCAATCAGATCAAAATATATGGTTTTCAGATATTTTTAAAGATCGTGAAGATAATATTTGGTTGGGTAGTTTAAATGAAGGCTTGTGGTTTGCGCATTCAGGCAAAGTAGAGAGGCACCAAGTTGGACCTTTAAGCAACCAAGGTGTTACCGCAATAACTCAAGCTGAAGATGAGTCTGTTTGGGTTTCTAGTCGATTGGGCATAGGTGTTTTGAGTGATGGAGATACATATCGGCAAGTTTTGTCTATGCAGCAGTTGCAACGGCGCCAAGTTTTTGATTTGGAGTTTCAAGGAAGTCGCTTATATTTAGGTACTGAAAAGGGGGTATTACTTTACGAGCAAGGTAAGATATATACTCTGCCATTCATTGAGTTAAGAGATAATCCCGTTTTCTCAATTAGTACATCAAATAAAGGGGGTTTGTGGCTCGGTACTGGTCGTGGACTATATCGATTAGATTACGCAGGCTTAACACCATTCGCATACAACTCCTTCTTAGGTAGTCAATATATTACATTCGTTTTAGATTTACCGAACTTTGGCTTCATTGGCACAAATAAAGGTGCTTACCAATACAATGAACGCGGTATTGAAAAGCTGGGGGGACATACCTCTCTTGATGTTGCTTATGTTACGAGTATTTTACATCTTGACGGTATCTCTACGCTCATAGGCTCACGAAGCCATGGGTTGTTTTATAAGACAGATGAGGGCCTATGGCACCAACTAGATGCGTCAAATGGATTGCCTTATGGTTCAATTAACTCTCTTTACTATGATAAACAGTTTGAACAAATTTGGGTGAGTACAAAAAAGGGCGTCTATAGAATGCCCGCACCGCAATTTAAGAAGAATATCGATAATTTGAGAGTAGAGCAAGTCATTAGCCAATTTGACCGTCAGTTAGATGGTAAAGCGAGTCAATGTTGCTCTGGCTTTGGTCATGATGCAGTTATGGAAACGCAGAGTGCAATTTGGTATCCGAGCTCTCAGGGTATTGTAGAGATACCAAAAGACGTTAAGTTATTTGGGGCTGATGAATTAAAACCCAAAATAGAAGCGCTTTATACACAAGAAAGGCGGATTTCGAGTTCTGAACTGATGGCACCTATTTTGTTAGGTAACGGAGAACGCGATATTACGGTTCAATACACCGCGATTGATTTTTATGCACCTAAAAGTATTGAGTTCAGATACCGTTTATCGAGTAAAGAAAAAGGTGAGTGGCGTGATGCTCCAGAAGGTCAAGAAGCCATTTATACCAATTTACCACCTGGGGAGTATATCTTCGAACTCGAGGTTAAGCGGCGAGGGGAGGACTGGTCTAAAGCGAGAGCAAAACATGTCGCGATTTCATTACCGAGACGTTTTGATGAAACGATTTATTTTCGTCTCGTGATCACATGTGGTTTTATTTTCTTGTTTTACCTTATTTTTTGGGTATTTAGAGCACAGGAAAGACGTAAGCAAATGGCATTAGAAAACTTGGTGGCTGATCGTACTACAGAATTAAGAAAAGCCAATGAAAAGCTAAACCAAGTAAATACCCAGTTAAAGCTAGTGAGCCATACCGATGAATTAACAGGGCTGCGTAGCCGCCGCTTTTTGTTCGATCAATTACCGAAAGACGTGGAGCATTATCAGAGAAATGCACAATCGTTACAGCAACAAAATAAACGATTGGTATTAATGATTTTGAATATCGATAGCTTTAGTAAGATTAACGATACACATGGTCCAATAGGTGGAGATAGCTGCCTTCAGCAGTTAGCTACATTGCTAAATATGCGCACACAAGGCTCTGATTATGTCGCGCGTTGGAGTGGCGATGAGTTTTTATTGTTACTACGAGATTTTAAACGTGATGAAGTGGAAGATTACGTAGGGGACCTGTGTAAGGCCGTGGCAGATTTTGAGTTCAACCTGCCGAATGGTAAATCGATGAAAATGACGGTGTCGATGGGTTGGTCTTTCTACCCATTACCATTGCTTGGTGGTCAGGTGATTGGTTGGGAGGCATCCGTAAACCTTGCTGATATTGCGTTACACCAAGTAAAACACCGAGGCGGAGATGGCGCTGCAACGATTATTTTCGATGAACAACTAGATGCATTCGAGTTTGAGCAAAGTAGTAATATTGAATCACAATTGCAAACATTACAGGAAAATGGTTTGGCTGAAGTAAAAGTATGGATGCGATGAACAGAACTGCTAATTGCGCTGTTTTCTGAATAACCATTGATAATACATTACCCAGTCAGCGATGAAGGAATAAATCGGGTATTTAAATGTAGCAGGTGTGTTTTTCTCAAATACAATATGACCAAACCATGCAAACCCGTAACCTGTAATGGGTATGAAAATAAGAGTGCTTACAGATTGCATTAAGCATGATGTAATGATGAGTCCGATAACGCATGTACAACCAATATAATGCATCCCTCGGCATGCAGGTTGACGATGTTCACGTAAATAAAACACATAAAAGTCAGAGAATGAGTTGAATGAGGGGGTCTTTTTAGTCATCAAATTAGTTCTCTGTTCGATAAAAAAAAGGAGCTATATGCTCCTTTTTTTACTTAACAAGTGCATTGATGGTATGCAGTATCCCTTGCGCTGATAAGCCCATCTCATCGTGAATTTCATCCTGTGTCCCATGTTTGATAAATTCATCAGGAATACCTAGGTGGTTAACTTTTGTTACTACCCCAATACTGGAAAAGAACTCACTGACTGCGCTACCAGCACCACCGCATATTGCGTTGTCTTCAATCGTGATAAAGTGATTGTGAGATTGTGATAGCTCCGTTAGTAGTTGCGTATCAAGTGGTTTAATGAAGCGCATATCAATCAAAGTAGCATCGTGTTCAGCAGCAGCCAGCTGTGTATTTTCAAGTAATGTACCAAAGTTAAGAATAGCTACTTTATTACCATCTCGGATGCGTTTTGCTTTACCTATTTCCAGTGCCTGCATTTGCATTTGAATTTCCGCAGTGCCTGCACTGCCTCTAGGGTAACGCACTGCAACAGGTTGGTCACATTGAAACCCTGTATAGAGCATTTTCCGACATTCGTTGGTATCACTGGGTGCCATAATAATCATATTTGGAATACAGCGCATAAAGCTTAGATCGTAGGCACCTTGGTGTGTTTCACCATCAGCTCCCACAATACCAGCCCTGTCAATAGCAAATAGCACGGGCAGGTTTTGTAATGCGACATCATGAATTAACTGATCGTAAGCTCGCTGTAAAAAGCTAGAATAAATTGCGACAACAGGCTTTAAGCCTTCACATGCAAAACCTGCTGCGAGTGTAACTGCATGCTGTTCAGCAATCGCAACATCAAAGTATTGCTGCGGATATTGTTTTGAAAACTGCACCATGCCAGAGCCTTCTCGCATCGCAGGGGTGATTGCCATCAACCTCGGATCTTGTTCAGCCATATCACATAACCATTGACCGAATACTTTCGAGAATGTAGCCGCGGCTGGTTTAGATTTAGGCAAGCTATGGATGGAAGGATCAAATTTTGGTACGGCATGATAGCCAATTGGATCGGCCTCAGCAGGTTCATAACCTTTTCCTTTTTGTGTTTTGATATGCAGTATCTGAGGTCCTTTTAGGTTGCGCATATTACGCAACGTATCGACAAGCATGTTGACATCATGACCATCGATTGGTCCTATGTAATTGAGGCCTAATTCCTCAAAGAACGTGCCTGGGATCACCATCCCTTTTAGGTGTTCTTCTACTTTGCTTGCCAGCTCTTTAACTGGGGGGACGCCAGACAATAATTTTTTACTGCCCTCACGGATATTCGTATAAAAACTGCCAGAGAGTATTTTCGCAAAGTGATTGGTTAATGCACCGACATTTTCAGAAATAGACATTTCGTTGTCATTTAATATGATCAACATGTCTGATTTTATATCTCCAGCATGATTCATTGCTTCAAATGCCATGCCTGCGGTAATAGCACCATCACCAATTACAGCCACAGTTTTACGACCTTTGCCTTCTTTTTTAGCTGCAATTGACATTCCCAATGCTGCTGAAATAGACGTACTAGAATGACCAACACTGAATGTATCGTATTGGCTTTCTTCCCGGTAAGGAAAAGGGTGCAGGCCTTCTTTCTGTCTAATAGTATGAATTTGATCGCGTCGGCCCGTTAAAATTTTATGAGGGTAGGCTTGATGACCAACATCCCAGATCAGTCGGTCTTCAGGTGTATTATAGACATAATGAAGTGCGACAGTGAGTTCCACGGTCCCTAAGCCAGATGCAAAATGGCCACTACTTTGCGAAACTGAGTTAAGCAGATAATCCCTCAACTCATTACTAAAAGAGGGTAATTTATGTTGCGGTAACTGGCGCAGTTGCTCAGGCTCTTCTGCTAAAGCCAATAAAGGGTACTTGCTACTATCAAATATCATTGTATTTATATATGTCCTACTCAAACCTTGCGTAATTATATACAAAGCCAGTGGTTAATTTTATCTATTTATGCAACTTCGTCATTAATACGTCATGAATTGACGTTAATGATCGCGTTCAACTATGTATTTTGCTAATTGTGCGAGCAACTCTGTATCTGCATTAATACTATTGAGCTTTTTTATTGCTTGTGTTGTTAGAACTTGCGCTTTTTGTTTTGCTCCAGGCATACCAAGTATTGCAGGATAAGTCGACTTATTATTGCCTATATCAGAACCTTGTGGTTTACCGAGCGTATAGGTGTCACCTTCAATATCTAAGATGTCATCTTGAACTTGAAATGCGAGCCCGATATTCTGTCCATACTGCTGTAATGTTGTAAAGTCAGTCTCATTCATATTTGGAGAACAAAGTGCGCCTAATTCAATTGCACAGGTCAACAAAGCCCCAGTTTTTAAGCGGTGAATTTTTTCTAACTCGTCAAGGCTAACAACTTTATCAGTTGCGGCAATGTCTAATGCTTGACCGCCGACCATTCCTTGTAATCCAGCAGCTTTTGATAGTACTTGAATCATGCGTAATTGACGAGATTCAGGTATAGCAAAGCGGTGCTCTGCAATTAACTCAAATGCGAGGCTTTGCAGCGCATCGCCGGCTAAAATAGCTTGTGCCTCATTAAACTGTATATGGCATGTGGGTTTTCCGCGTCGTAAGTCATCGTCATCCATTGCGGGAAGGTCATCGTGAACGAGGGAGTAACTATGAATACATTCAATAGCAGCTGCAATAACATCGAGATCTTCAATACGAGCGCCGAGTATATTACCTGTTGCATACACTAAAAATGGCCTTAAACGCTTACCGCCATTATTGATACTGTAAAATGTTGCGGCCTTGACTGTTTCATCGGTGATTAAATCTTGCTTAAAGTAATTACCGATAAACTGACTAACTCGCTGTTGAGCATTGCTTATTTCTATTTTTAAATTCACAACTTAATCCGTACTGCCTGTGAATGGTATTGTATCGCTTTGCGTGTCACTACCCATAAGGATGGCTACTTTTTGTTCTGCTGTGTGTAACTTCTGATTTGATGCATTAGCCAGTAAAATACCTCTTTCAAATTGTTTCAATGACTGCTCCAAAGTCAGCTCACCTTGTTCCATTGCACTCACAATGCTTTCTAGCTCGTGTATCGCTTCTTCAAAGCTGAGGTTTTCTGGTTTCTTTACAGCCATGGTCACGTCTCTTTATTGGGCTTATTGGATAAAAGAGCTCAATTTTAGGGGCAATAGCGTACTAGGTCAAAGATAAGCGTATTTTTTTACGCTAAACTGTGAGGTAGATACTCATACGCCTTTGTTCGCAATTTTTCGGGTTTTTAATATAATTGGGTTAAGATATTCAGTAGCTTGCCGATAAACAACAAGGCTGGTACTTTCTCTTTATAAGAGGATGTGTTGCATAGGCACTTTATTAGGTTACAGCGCATAGCAGTCAGAATTAGAAAAATAGTAGATAAGACTCTCTGGAGGGGATGTGGATTTAGCAACAGTAATAGGTATATTGGGCGCGATTGGCTTGATTGCCATGTCTATGTTTATGAGTAGTGACGGTGAAGTCGCTATGTTTGCTGACTCCGCCTCAGCCGTTATTGTATTTGGTGGCTCACTTTTTATCGTTTTGTCTAACTTCACAATGCCGCAATTTTTCGGTATTGGCAAAGTGATGGGAAAGGCGTTCATGTTTAAGATTGAAACGCCAGAAGAGCTAATAGAAAAAGCTGTAGAACTTGCGGATTCAGCGCGAAAAGGTGGTTTTTTAGCCTTAGAAGAAGCTGAAATACCGAATGCATTTATGCGTAAAGGAGTTGATATGTTAGTCGATGGCCACGACGCAGATGTAGTAAGAGCGACACTACAAAAAGATATTTCCTTAACTTCTTCTCGCCATGAACAAGGTGCGTCATTATTTAAATCTTTGGCTGATATTGCACCTGCAATGGGGATGATTGGTACATTGATTGGCTTAGTTGCGATGTTATCTAACATGGATGACCCTAAAGCCATCGGTCCTGCAATGGCGGTTGCTTTGTTGACGACCCTTTATGGTGCTTTTTTGGCGAACGTTGTGGCGATCCCGATTCAGGTAAAGTTGGAATTGCGAAAGGATGAAGAGGAGCAAAACCAACGACTAATATTGGACGCGATTCTCGGAATTCAGGATGGCCAAAACCCTAAGGTAATAGAAGGGATTTTGAAAAATTATTTGGCTGAATCAAAACGCGGCACTGATAAAGAGGAGTAAGCATGTCTGACGAGCAAGAGTGTAAATGTCCCCCACCAGGCTTACCGGCTTGGATGGGCACCTTTGCAGATCTGATGTCACTACTTATGTGCTTCTTTGTGCTGTTACTTGCTTTCTCCGAAATGGATGTACTGAAGTTTAAACAAATTGCGGGTTCAATGAAGTTTGCATTTGGTGTGCAGAATAAAATAGAGGTTAAGGATATCCCTAAGGGGACCAGTGTAATTGCAATGGAGTTTACCCCAGGTAAGCCTGAGCCTACGCCAATCGAGACAATTCAGCAGCAAACCGTGGAAATGACGCAGCAAATGTTAGAGTTTCAGGCTGGCGATGAAAGTTCTGCTGGCGGGCGACAGGAGCAAAGAGGTAACAAGCGAGGCGGCGAGTCACAAAGTACCTCACAAGAACAATCTATGCAGCAGGCCGTTTCTTCAGCAGACCAAGAACAAGTCGATGAGTTAGTTAAAAAAATAGCCCAGCAATTGGAAAAACAAATCATGGATGGTGCAATTGAACTCGAATCCTTGGGGCAGCAAATCATCATTCGTATTCAAGAGAATGGCTCCTTTCCATCAGGCAGTGCATTTTTACAACCAAAGTTTAAACCAGTAATACAAGATATTGCGGAATTACTGAAGGATGTACCCGGTGAAATAACGGTATCTGGACATACCGATGATTTTCAAGTGACCAACGAGCTTTACAGTAATAATTGGGATTTATCAGCAACCAGAGCGGTTGCGGTTGCAACTGAAATGGTGAAAGCGAGAGGTTTTGATAAAAACCGGTTGGTGGTTGTAGGTCACGCAGACACAAGACCGATGGTACCCAACGAAAATGATACAGACAGAAGACGTAATAGAAGAGTCGAAATATCAATCTTACAAGGGAAGGCTAAAGAGTCGGAGCCTATTGAAGTGAGAGAAAACTAAGCAAAACTTGATTGTGATAACAAATTGGGCTACTTTACGAAAGCTCAACTCAAATAAGGAGAAACTAATGTCAATTAAAAATTCATATGTGTATTTACCAGGTGGTAACGGTGAAGGCACAGACCCAAAAGATTAGCCGGAGCGCTTAATATTGCAATACTATGGTTAACTCAATGCTTCCTGATAATATAGATGCAATTCTCTTACTGATAAGAGATCATGCAATGGTAATTACGTTTATTGCTGTTGCAATTTTCACTATTTTAGGTGATAGACAGGCGCTGCGTTATGCTGGCTTATGTGCAATATTTTATGTGATGGGATATTTTCTTTATGACTTTTTCCTAAAAGTTGATGGAGGTCAGTATATATTCCGCTATATTGTATGGGCGTTAAACGACATCGTATTCATGGCCATTTTGGCTTACTGGGCGATAAAAGATAAAGTGTATATTTGGCAAAGTGTTATTGCCCAGCTGGTTATTTTACCGGCGCCTTTATTACAATTGTTTCGCTTAATAGATCGTCATATGTTAGATCTAACGTATTCAGAGTATCTATATCGAACTATTTTGCCACTGGTAAACATCACGATCGTATTATTGTGCTTTGCCCCTTTGGTGATGCTACTCAACCGAAACACTATGGTAGAAAAACACACTTAAGTTTTAGCCATCAATTGATGGCTAAAACTTACCCTAATGATGGAATTGCACCAAACATTTGTAGTGTTTGAGCTGATATAATGGTTAAACCACACAATGCAGCGATGACCAATCCGACATTACCACCTTTCACTCGATAGCCATTACGAATTACGCTGTCTTTACGTTGCGTCCAAACCATCATCACAGGCAAAAATATTGCTAACACTACCAGGGCAATTGCGGCATAGCCTAACGCCATTATGAACCCTTGTGGATAAAATAGCGCAAACCCAAGCGGTGGTAGAAACGTGATTAAAGCGGTTTTTACTCTGTCTTTTTTGGTATCACCTTTCTTAAAAGCGTCCGCAAAAAAATCAAATAACCCTAAACTGACACCAAGGAAAGAGGTGGCAAGAGCCAAATCTGCAAAAAGGGTAACGAAAGTGGACACACTAGGGTTATGTGCTATCTCAGCAATGTTTTGTACAAAGCCTTGAAGACCTTGACTACTTAATAAGTTTGATTGGCTCATGACACCTTGGCTGAGTAATTGCCAGCCGATATAAATAACCAATGGTAATGAAGCCCCAAACATCATTACACGACGTAAAGACTTTATATCTAGGCCTACGTATTTAACGATTGACGGGATAGAACCATGAAAACCGAATGATGTAAATACGACAGGAATAGCGCTAATGATAAGCCCTTGTTCTATTGGCATATCTAACAGGTGAGCGCCTTGTACATATGGAGTTAAGACAAAAAAGAGACAGGCAAGTACAATGATTTTGACTGTAAACAAAAGGCGATTTAATTTATCAACAGTACTGGTTCCAGCTGTGACAATAATAGCAATGGTAATGGCCAGCATAATTGAGCCGACTTGTGGAGCAACGTTGATATTAAGCAGATCACTGAGCTTACTTTGCAATTGCGCTCCACCACCGGCAATATAAGCTGCACACAAGGCATAAAATAAGAACACCATGGAGAAGTTCGCAATATACTGGCCTTTTTTTCCTAAGATAGACTTTGCTAAGGTATTTAAAGTTGAATCTACATTCGCGTATTGATGGAGTTCTAGCATCAATAATGCGGTATACGTCATAAGCAGCCATGAAAGTACTAATAGAATCAGTGCAGTACTAAACCCGAGTCCAGCTGAAGCTATGGGAAGTGCGAGCATTCCTGCGCCAATGGTTGTACCTGCGACGATCAGCATACTCCCGATAGTTTTATTTTTAAGCACACATTGCCCTTTTGTTTGTGAGAGACACAGGAAGATATAACGCAAACAAACAAAATGAAATAGCTTTATGACAAATCAATGTTAAAGATTGTAACTTATGTTGTACATTAGTATGGGGGAGGTGGTTTTATTCAATTTAAATCAATGCGTTGCCAGTTTCATTGTCACTGTATCGACGTTAATACACCTCTACAGAAGGCAGCAAGTACAAAAACGCGGTCAGTGCCACGCTTTTGTACTGTTTATATACGGGTTACTTCACTTCTGTGAGTTCCATCGCTTTTTTGTACTGACACCTCAATTTAGAGTCGAAATTACATCGCTATAGGCTACTATTAACATAGTTGAGTCTGTTTAAAACCTAATTTACATCTTTATATTGTACTGGATGTTTGCGGTGGTTTTTTAAATAGTCTTTGTATATCAAATATATTAGGTGTTTATGCCCGTAAGAACCATTCCAAAAAACTATCGCAATGTGACAGGAATTGCAGCGCACAGTAAAGCTGATGGGCAAGCAATGTTTGAGTCAACACTGGAACGAGACTTTATCAGTCTACTTGAATTCGACAAGCACATAAGTCGGTTTGAGGTTCAGCCAGTTAAAATTACGTGGCTAAATAATGAAGACAAGCGACGTAGTTATACGCCTGATGTACTAGCCTTCAGGCAAGGTGAAAAACCCACTTTATATGAAGTAAAGTATCGAAGTGATCTCAAGGTAAATTGGTACAAGCTACAGCCGAAGTTCCGGATGGCTATCAAATATGCAAAGGAAAATCAGTGGAGGTTTAAAATCGTCACTGAAAAGGAAATTAGAACACCCTATCTGGAGTCAGTTAAGTTTCTTCTTCCTTTTATAAGGCAAGGTGCTAGTGAAGAAGCAGATATGGCGTTGCTAGTTGGAAATTTAAAAAAGCTTGGGCGCGCAACACCAACAGGATTACTTGAAAAGATATACTCTGATCCGTGGAATCAAGCCAGGTTGTTGCCAACATTGTGGTATCTGATTGGAACGGGCCAAATCGGCATGAACCTAAACCAAAAGATCACCATGACACGAGAAATCTGGAGCTGTTGAAGTGAGTAAGTCGTTAGTTTTAGAACCAGGAAAAAAGGTCTCAAGGGAAGGTAAAAACTACCGTATTGCTGAAGTGTTTAATCTGTCTAAAGTGATATTAGTGGATGAGTCAACGGGTGAAACGTTAGAAACTAAAGCAGAATCATTGCTGCCTCCTCTTGAAGTCGAACCTCGTAAATGCGACGAAGAGCTCATGCTTATTTCAGAAGAAGCTTGGGAAACCGCCAATCAAAGATACGAAATCATCAAGCCTTTGGTTAATAAAGGTGGGCGTACGAGAAAGCAAGTTATTGAAAGAGCTCAAGCGCATGACTTGCATGTGAATACAGTGTACTTATGGCTTCGCTTATATGAAGGTTCGGGGTTACTTACCTCGTTGTTACCAAAGACGAGAAGTGACAAAGGAGCAACTAAAGGCGACCATATAGTTGAAGAGATAATTAAAGAAGCAATCGCAACAGAATACCTCACCAAACAGAAGAAAATTGTTCGAAAGGTTATTGATGCCGTAAAAGCCCAATGTTTAAAAAGAGGGCTTACGCCACCTCATGACAATACTGTTAGGAACCGAGTTAAAGCGTTACCACTTGAGCTAGTGTCAAGAAAGCGACATGGGCGTAAAAAATCAGACAATGACTTTAAACCTATAGAGGGTAAATTCCCAGGCGCGGATTGGCCACTCGCTGTGGTGCAAATAGACCACACTAAGCTAGACATCATTTTAGTGGATGATCATTACCGAGCGCCGATAGGAAGACCTTGGATCACTTTGTCATTTGATGTGTTTAGCAGATTGGTGACTGGGTTTTATATATCGTTTGATCCCCCTAGTGCAATGACAACGGGGTTATGTCTCGCACACTCAATTTTGCCAAAAGAAAGATGGTTAGCAAACATCGGTGTTAGCGGAGAGTGGCCAGTATGGGGGTTACCAGACAAAATTCATGCAGACAATGCAAAAGAGTTCAGAGGCAACATGCTAAAACGAGCTTGTAGTCAGTACTCGATGGATTTGGAGTGGAGGCCAGTAGCAAGGCCTAATTATGGAGCCCATGTTGAAAGAGCTTTAGGCACATTATCGAAAGAAGTGCATGCTTTACCTGGTTCTACATTCGCAAACCCAAAAGAGAAAGGTGACTATGACTCAGAAAAAGCAGCAGCTTTAACGCTATCTGAATTTGAAAAGTGGCTTGCGGATTACATTGTTAATGTATACCACCAAAAGAAGCATTCAATATTAGGTATGGCACCACTCGCTCGATATAAGCAAGGAATACTAGGCGATAGTGAAATGCCAGGCAGAGGTTTGCCAGCAAAAATAATAGATGAAGAAAAGCTTAAGCTGGATCTAATGCCTTTTGAAATGCGCACAGTGCAAGATTACGGCATTGTGATAGATAAAATTTACTACTACCACGATGTTTTAAGACCTTGGATAAATGCGATTGACCCGCAAGATACAAAGAGAAAGCGCAAGTTTATGGTGCGTCGTGATCCCAGGGATATTAGCCTGATTTGGTTTTTTGACCCAGAGCTCAAGTCTTATTACCAAATTCCTTACCGAGATACCTCTCATCCAGCGATAAGTATTTGGGAGTTACGAGAAGCCCTTAAGCGCGTTGAAGAATCAGGTGGCAAAATCAATGAACACACGATTTTTGAGGCATACGAGCGAATGCGAGAGCTAGAACAGGAAGCAGTTCACAAAACTAAAGCTGCAAAACGCTCACGGCAGAGACGAAAGAATCATTCCCAAGCAGAAAAGCCTAACCCAATGCCAGCAGTTCAGGAGCAACCAAGCGAACTAGCAGTTCCAACTCTAGATATTGAACCTTTTGATGATATGGATGAATGGTCATGAGCGATTTTAGTCACTTAAATGACAGTGCCAAAGGAATGCTCTCTTTAGATGATGCTCAAAGGATTGAAAAAATACGTTCAGACCGCTGGATTGGTTATTCCAAAGCGAAAAACATATTAAACAAGCTTGAGGATTTGCTGGTACACCCTCGAACAGAAAGAATGCCCAACTTGCTTATCGTGGGTGATACCAATAATGGCAAAACTATGTTGGTGAAAAAGTTTTGTCGAAACCACCCAGCCGAAGACAACCCCGAAGGGAATGGAGTATTGGCGCCAGTTATGTTCGTTCAAGCACCGCCTGTTCCTGACGAAGGCCGCTTTTATAACTCGATTTTAGAATTGCTATTCGCACCTTATAAACCGAGTGAACGAGTCGATAAAAAGCAGTTTCAAGTCATTAAACTGCTTAGATATGTTGGGTTAAAGATATTAGTGATTGACGAAATTCATCATATTCTAGCGGGGAATACTAATCGCCAACGGGCTTTTTTAAATGTACTCAAATATTTAGGCAATGAGTTACAAATAACAATAGTTGGGGTAGGAACAAAAGACGCGTTTAGAGCACTGCAAACAGATCCGCAATTAGCCAATCGGTTTGAACCAGTAATGCTTTCTAGATGGGAATTTGACAATGAATATTTAAGGCTCTTAGCGAGCTTTGAGAGGATGTTGCCACTCAAAAAACCATCGGTACTACACGAACATAAACTAGCATCTCGTTTATTTGCTATGTCGGAGGGGTATATCGGAGAGCTAAGCAAAATATTGAATAATGCCGCGGTGTATGCGATTGAAAATAAGTTAGAACAAATCACTTTAAAAGTGTTGGATGATTTGGATTGGATCACGCCCTCAGCAAGGAAACGTAGACTAGATGGCGTATCGTAAATGCTGTCTGGTAAGTTATGGCCAGCCCACCCTAAACCTTATAATGGAGAGTGCCTTTCTTCTTGGCTAGTCAGATGTGCTCATAGCAATGGGCTAAAGCTCCAAACGTTTTGTCGGCTAGAATTTGGTTCAAATTATCAACTATGGAACCGAGACATTGATAGGCATATACCACAGTGGCTGTTGGGTAAAATAAGCGAAAAAGCGAGCGTGAGCTGCGAAGAGTTAGAAAAGCGCACGCTTGCACTTTTTGAAGGACGCCTGTTTCCCGAGCTTACATTATCGGGCCAGCTTAGATGGCTCTGCCCATTAGTAATTAAACACAGACTGCACAACGGATACGGTATGCAGTTTTGCCCGCAATGCTTGGCTGAAGGGGCTGAACCATACTATCGACTTTCATGGCGAGTCGGCCTTTATACCTTTTGCCCTTATCACCAAATAATAATGCATGACCGATGCGCTGAGTGTGGCGCTAGTATTTCTTTTCACAGATGCGAACTTGGAAAACCAGGAATATACAAAGACATGGACATGGCCTGTTGTTGGAAGTGTGGCTTTGATTTACGGCAATCTCAAAACCATCATGTACGCTTTTGGAACAAAGTGCTTTTTGAACGCTGGGCAGCACAATTAAGAGCGATAGACAGGCAATTTGTTAACTGCGGGAAGTTTGATTTTGATAGGTTGATATTGCTACATCAATTATGCCGTTTGATCGTCTCTAAAAGCCTAGCGCCAGACTTACAGAGTTATATATGCAGTATGTGTGTTCAACCAGATTTACAGCTGCTTAATACTAAAATCGCATTTGAGCAGAGAGCGTTAGTTGAACGGCATTATGTTATCAGTCTTGCTAAATGGTTGCTGCTCAAATACCCAAAGCGGGTTTTGTTTGCTATTGGGGATAAAGTAATAAGAAGAAATTGGCTATGGAAAGATATTGAATTGAACGATAAAAGCCTTGTTGTTTTCGCCGTACGCTAAACAAACAGCAGTTCTTTCAATGTTATTTAATCTTCCATGACCGTCAGAGGTAGGGCAAAGTCTGAAATAACGAACATTTGATTGAACAGATATTTATTTAAAAAAGCTTTACAAGTTTATAAAATAAGCAGAAAATCGTATACACAAAAAATGTGTACACAATAATGATGGATACAAAGATAGAATTTACAAATCAGCAAACTGAAAGGTTTAAAGCTCTAGAGTACATGCTCTACTGGGAGGGCGGTACAAATGCCACACGCTTATCCCGTTTTTTCGGTGTGCATGTAAATGTGATCTCAAAAGCTATTCTTTTATATCGTCAAGCTTACTCTTACAATCTTACATTCGATGGCAAGGATCCAGAAAAAGTATTCATACCGACCGCTAAGTTCACTCCGAAGTTTACTCGGCCAACATGGTCTGACTACGTGGATTTTATATTTCAAAACAATAACCAATATGTAACAGAGACATATGGTTCATCGGCATTTTTAAAAGGCCTTACTCCTATTCAGTCACCTAAACCTGAAGTAACAAGGCTACTTTTTAAAGCTATACGGACGGGAAAAGAAGTAATAGTTGAATATCGCAGTCGAACCAACCCTCTTGGAAAAAGTCGCCTGCTGACGCCGCTCGCAATTGCTAATGATGGTTTACGCTGGCATTGCCGAGCTTATTGCCATACCCGTGAACGCTTTGCTGACTTTAACCTGGGACGAATTATGAGAGTTGAACTCCAAGGAAAGTCCAGCATCAACTTTCAGCAAGACACTAATTGGTTTACTTATGTCGACATTGAAATAGGCCCACACCCAGAACTTAGTCAAGATGAGCAAAATTTAGTACTAAATGATTTTGGCTATAACAAACCATTCAAAATACGCACTCGCGGTGCTTTGGTTGATTACACGATACAGTATTACAGAATAGCTAAAGATCATGAGAAAGTTTCTGGAAAAGCCTTCCCTTTGGTTGTCTTGAATCGAGACGACATCAAAGAATATTATTTTTCTGAGGTATAAAATGAATTTATACCCTTATTTGAAAGCGATTGAGTCAGGAAGAACAATAAACGCGACTCGTTTCATAACACTACTAAATAATGAGCATGTAAATTTTGAGTCTCTGGGCGTGGCTGAATTTGTTCGACATGAACGATATTTTATACACATTTCCAACTATGATTTATTTGACAAGTTACTTGCAAAATATGCCCCCAGTCGCTCGCGTATACATGCGGCTAAACAAGGCAATTCACATCGACATAGTGCACATTCTGCATACCTCACTGCGAAATTTGGTGTAAATGCTCAAACTCTCATAGCCATTGAGTGCACCCCAAAAAAAACACCGGAAGAAATGTCCAATTTTGACCACTCAACGCCGGTCATTCTTATTGAGAACAGTGACTGCTTTACTTTTAGTGAAGACTTCATTGTTGCTATGGAACTTGAAGATATTGGAGCGGAATCGTTAATTATTTTTTCTTCAGGAAACGCTATCACTCACAAGCAAACACAACGGTTTTTATCACAATTTGAAAGAGTGTATTACTGCCCAGATTACGACCTAGCCGGGTTAGAGATTTTTGAAACATTACAGAAGCAACTCGGCGACAAAATAATATTCACAATGCCTTCAAACCTAGCCTGCTACTACGGCCATTGCCATAAACCAGACAAGCAGCAACAGTTTATAAAGGCACTAAACAAGGCACACCATTGGAGATTTGACGAACTTACTTCTTTATTTTCTAAAGGGTTGGGTTTTATTGAGCAAGAAATATTCTTAGGAGAAGAATGTGAACAATAGGTTTTCTGTAAATTTGAAACGGATAATTGCAGTAGATTCTGCTTCTTTTGCTTATGCTGAGGTTCCACTGGATAGAAACCTTGTTCTACTAGCTAAAGGTAACTGGGGAAAAACAAGCATCGTAAATGCAGTACGCTTCTGCTTACTTCCTGAACTTAATCTAAATGACTGTGATAAAAAATTTGCCTTTAAAACGCCCGAAAAAACGACAGATAAAGAGTATTACACTAAGGATCAGGTGAAAAACTATTACTTTCAGTCGGTTCATAGCAAGCTGATCCTTGAGGTAGAGCACAAGCTTATTGGGGGCGGGGTACGGCGTCATTGTCAGATTATTTCTGCCGGTAACAACTATAAGCTTAATCGATTTTTTATAGCGTCTCCATTTGAGGATATCGCGCATTTGTTTTGGGACAAATCAAAAGGAACTAGTGGTGGGAGACCAGATTCTCCGCCAGGGGAAAATTTACTTAGTGCGTTGAAAGAAATCAACAAAAACACGACACTTATTCGCAATCAAGATGAACTAAAAAAACAACTATACAATATCGATGTTTTACATCCTGATGATTGCCCATTTGTAATATACCCGCTGCATGATTTGTCAAAGAACTCAATTGAGTCTCTGCGTTCGCTAGTCAAGTTGATCTTCAACCAGGATGGAAAATCACTTCAGCTAATGACGGCGACGGCGATTGATTCTCAAGATCAGGGGGCGCAGCCTCTGGAAGTAAATGTAAAACAACTTATTAATGATCACGACAGGCTAGAAAAAGAACGTGTTGAGTTAGCCCAGCTTAAAGCAAACATTCCGGCATTCGAAGAATTAACCAAAGAGTTTGCAATCCAAAAGGCCCAACAAACTCATGAGCTTGAATACGCACAGCTTATGATAAATGTTGATTCTTTGAGGTTGCACCATGAGCAGAAGCACCGCCTGCTGTGCCAGAAAGTGGAACCGTTAAAGTTGGCTTATGAAGAAGCTGATAAGGCGTCAAAAGAGAGCAAAGAAGCTCTTAATTTAAATCTGCACGATATCGGAAAAGCTGAAAGAGAGCTAAAACAGCGTGAGTTAATATTAGAAAAATGTGAACTCATTTGCCAGCCATACCCAGGCCACTCTACATCTGAAGTACTTGATGCGTTAGATGAACACCTTCAAGAAAGGAAGGAAAAGTTAGCTCAGTATGCCAACGCCAGTGCACGGAAAATCAGGTTAGAAGAATTGAAGCACCTGATCCAGCAAGAAAAGGACAACCTCAAAAAATTAAAAGAACGTGAGGCTAACCAGGCCTTGTCTATCAAAGCGCAATTAACCGAAAGCGAAGCCAGAAAACTGTATTCGATTAACCCGCTTATGGTTAACGCAAACCCTAGGCGCTTGCTTACCGAAGGTGAAACCAAAGTCATTTCAAAATTTCTTCAGTTATTTACATTAAGCGAATCGCACCTTCAATTTTTTGACGAGAAAATTCCTATTACGGCTTACACTGCTGAGCGCTCTATCAGTGAGCAAACTTTAGACTGTGATTCACTAAGGAATAGCTATATCAGTGAAGAAAAGGAGTTATTAAGACTAAACGATAGCTCCACACTGCATAACGCATCGGAGATATCCAAAGTAGAAAAAGAAATAAATCTGACTGAATCAGACTTAGAGACCCTTAAAAGATTTGAATTAACGTTTCAACGCAAAAAAGAAGTGCAGGAAGAATTAGAAAAACTATATAAAATCAAAGAGGGGAAGAAAGCCGAGGATGAGAAAAACCTTAAACATTTAGAAAATTCTCAACTAGCCTATGAGAAAGCTGAGTCGGAACGCGAAATAGCCGCAGGAATATGCTTGCAAATTTCACGATTGAACAACAGCATCAAGAGTGACTGTTTGCGTTATCCTCGAGTACAACACCTTACTGAAACATTAAAACCCACAGATTCTCCAGAAAACATTACGCTTCCCCTTACGGAAGAACTTCAAACTTACGCTCAAAAGCTAGAACGAAGCAAAGACGCCAGGGAAAGGGTATATACCCAACTTGTGCAGTTTTGCGTAAAAGGGATAATAAAAGACGAGCATGGAATTATGGAAAACAACCGCTCACAAGCTGCCATTAGCAAGAGTTTTGAGACTCTCTCTGTAAAATTCCAAACGCTTGACCAAACACAAAGCCAACTAGAAAAAGATACAGCACTGCATAATAGCTACTTGCGCAACCGCTTAGAACGGTTAGATAAAACAAAGATCAAAATAGAACAGACAGTTCAGCGCATAAATGAAGAACTGGCAAAAGCAACAATAAATGACTTAGAGGCAGTCAAACTGAAAGTTGTACTCAATGGGTCCTTTGATGACTTAGTACTTAGTTGGCGAGAATTTGATGATTTGAATACAGCAGCAACTTTACCCGCAAGCTGGTATGCAAGACTCCAACAATTTTTACATTCCGATGCTGTAAATAGCTTAGACGGTAAATTACGCATGGAAAATATTATCAAACAAGCCAGCTACATGACTAAAAAGCCAGGTGAAATGTGGGACGAGAAGGCACAGTCAACTTCCACACTGATATTGATTAATATGCACTTCGCTGAAATATTCATCCAACGTCTATGCGATGATATCAGCGCTATTTCGTTTCCGCTTATCTTAGATGAAGTTGGCACCGTCAGTCATGAACAAATTCCTCCATTGACACGAATTCTAAATGAAAAAGGTCACACACTTATCGGAGCAACAACTCACGGCAAAAGCGCCGATCTGATTGATGCATTCGGGCAATACTTGTTCATGGATGAGATGGGTACCGCAGAGCCGTATGATCGTAAACGGGTTAAAACGTGCTTTTCTCCCGAGCAAGAGTTCATTCGCAAGCACCAAACTCAACTTGCCTTAGAGGATGCTTAGATGGCAGGAAAAATCACTAATAAACAGTTCAGTACGCTGGAAACACTACAGAGATTACTGCGCTACCGTGAAGTCATGTTCAAAACCATCGAATTTGCAGACATTAATCATGCTGGTGCTATTCCAGAGACTATATTCTACTCATTTGTAATAGCTTTAAAGGAGCAACTTTCTGACGAACAGGCAAATGAAGTAAGTTTGGTGTTTGATGTGGATAATCTATTACAGGCACGGATCATTAATGACCGTCGCAATGTTGATGGAGTTACGAAGTTATTATTCAACACTAGCGTGTTTGATGTATTTCGGTTATGCCGAGTAAGTCTGTACCGCCCGTTAACAAAAGTATCGTTAAATGCTGCCATGACACCGTTATGGTCTTTGATGCGACAGGTTAAGCGCGGCAAATTGAGTACAACACCAGGAACTATAGACTACCTTGAGTGGGTTGACGATTTGATATACCGAGTAAGCGATTTATTGGGAAAGATCCGAGCAAACATTGCTAAGCTCCAAAATGTAGGTGTTGAATTTGAAAAATCCGCCACAGCGGATCCTCAGGGTTATTCCCAGCTAGAAGCAAAGCGTGAATCATACAACATGGCAGCTAAGTTATATCAGAGAGAAATAGATCCGCTGAAGGTGTTTCTCGACAAGCATACACGCTATGAGGAAGGTGATGGTATTTTTCTCACACTGGAATATTTCCGTTCTTTTTTCCACACGGTAAACGATACGAGTCGTGCATATTTGATGTTGAGCTACGAAGTACAGTATCTAGATTTATTTTCACCAATTAAACAAGTCGCTAATCAAGTTAGTATCTACCTTCAAAAAACACAGCAATCATTATATGAGCACAGCGCTATCGATCGTGCTTACTCAGTAGTACTTGCTGCCTATGAAAATACTTTGGGGGGAGACCTGCGTAACAAATTCATTAATATGTCGGATTTAAAGCCACTGGGAATGTCAGTTCAGTGCCCAACTCTTAGCAGAATAGCTCCGTTCAGGACAGAAAAATCCCCTTCATTTTTAGACGTTGCATTCAATGAATTGGCTACGCGCGTTCAAAGCTATGCCCATGAAAATACAGAAAAAATACTTTTATCAGAAAGTATCAGTAAGGAAAATGCTAAGAAATTGCAGCATTCTCAACGTTTGGCTCGATGGGTAGATAATTTTGACTGGCCACTCGACACAGATTTCATCGCCTTGGCTCATAAAGAGCTAATTCAGGAATGGCCGGATTTTAAATTGTCAGATTTATTCGAAGTACAGTCCAGACTTATCAACTCACCTAACTATCGGTTGGAGTTGAAAAATGAATATCAAAAAATGATAGATGATGTATACGAACTCCAGTACAGAGTGCGTCATCTGGTTTCGGTAAACAAACAACAGACGGAAGTTAATTGAATATGGATCGTAATACATTTTTAGATGCTGATGAGCAATTGTCGCAGACAATATATCGAGCTTTCAATTCCGGCAGTATAATTAATCGCAAGGAATACATA
Source organism: Pseudoalteromonas sp. MMG005 (assembly GCF_018101015.1). Lineage (NCBI taxonomy): Bacteria > Pseudomonadati > Pseudomonadota > Gammaproteobacteria > Alteromonadales > Pseudoalteromonadaceae > Pseudoalteromonas > Pseudoalteromonas sp. MMG005. The sequence goes on from NZ_JAGJEK010000010.1 coordinate 85,022, forward strand.
ATCTCACAAGCACAATTTGTTGAGTCAAAGACTTATCATGAAATTCGCCAGCATGAAGGCCATTATAATCACTTATATCGACACTTAGGCTATGAACTAATTCACGATGATCCAGGCGAATTTTTTTCCCTCAAATCAATAGCTGAGAGCGAAAGCGAAGATACTGTGTTTGATGAAACATCTTTAAAAATCATTGCGATCTTAACACTCGTAAGTCGACTAATGACTCAGCGCGGACAGCCGCTAGCTTTTTTAAGCGAACCTGTACAGGGAATCACAGGTAATGATATTGCAGCGCTGGCAGATGATGAAACAACGAGTGCAATTTTCAAAACTTTAAAATTAAAAACCCCAATTGATGCACTTGAGTTCATCAAAAAAAGGGGCTTTGCCTTTCGAGTTAGTCAGAGTCGATATGTTTTAAGCAAAGGGGCCATGACAATGATAGATACTCTAATAGAGCGAGAGAGAGAGTTGTCCTCTTCAGTATATTAAGGCAGGCCATCCTTAACGTACGAATTCCAGACAAGAATTTTGCTTTTTCAATCTGGTTAAGATAGCGCTCCGTTTAGGTGTGAGTACCATCGCTCTTTTGTACCAAAACTTAGCTTATGGTTGAAAATATAGCTACAGGCTACGACGATTCAAAAATATCGTTGTTTAAGTTTTCAAAAGCAATGTAACACTAAATAGTGTTACATTAAAAATCACTGTGAGACTATGTATAAGTTTCTATCCTAGAGTTTTAATATGAACTTTATTCCTAATCACAGCAAAGAAACAGCCCATGACCAGAATATCTCCACCATAGAGCCAAGAATTCCGTAAGAACGAATCGCATTCTGAATCAATGCACCGTTAGAGTATTGTGCGTAAAACACCACCACCGCAATTAACGCTGGCACCCAAGCCAACGTACGAAATATAAACAACCATCTCCCAGCAGTTGCAATATTGTCATCTAACCGCCTAGACATTCTATCAATATGGTCATTTAACTCATCTGGGTAGCTGCTCTTCTTACCTTCAATCGATTGCTCAACAATCTCTTTAGCTTGCTTTACAGATTCCAGCTGATTCCTTTGGTTAATCACTACCCCTACAATCAGTATGGCAGTCAGCACCAAACCTAATACAACAAGCATATTAGTAACCAGCGTGCTGTCTTTATGAAACATTGCAACAATAGCAGCAACTGACACAGGGATTGAAAATAGCTTTCCAGTCAGCTCACTCGTTACTTTCGAAAGCTGCTCTGCGAGCTTAATCTCAGATTCCGCGACCTCTTTCTTTGCCTTATGAAAAGCAAAGCCACTCAGGTAAGTACTATGATTTTTTTGATAAACGTCAGTAAAATCCGGCCAGTTCTCAACCAGCTTACAAAACGCGACTTCGGGGGAGAACCCTGCAACAAACTCAACAAGCGAAGAATAAAAAATACTTTTTCTTGGCTCATAATGCGCTTCCAGCTTCGCTTCATCACTCAATAAAGATGTCAAAACACTGATATCCGATAAATCAGCAGTCAACATCTCTTCCCTTAAGCAAATATCTAAGACCACTGGACATGATTTATTTTCTTCAGCGCTTAGGAACACCAGCTTGTTCTGATCATCAACAACATCTTTGTCATGATAATGAGCAAGCTCTTGCAAGCCGCGTATAACCTCACATAATGCATTAAACTGTTCTAAGCGCGTTTCATTATCTATATTACCTTCGGAACTGAAGAAGTCATCGCCTTCAATAATATAAAAGTTCGCAGGCACCATACCTTGCTTGATGGAAGAAGAAGATAAAAAGTCACCATAGGAGGCGTAAAATTTTTCAAGGCTGTTTCCCGCTAACCTAACCTTAGCCGTAATTTTTGAGCCGACCGTAATATCATGGTTATTAAGTATTAAGTCAACGCCATCACAATCTGCCTCAGTTACGCGAGCAGGCCCTCCACCTTCATTGCTAAGCAGTGCATCAAAGGCTACACTGGTTTCTTCAGTCGCAACAAATTCCCCAGAAAAAAACTGGCGTCTTTGTATCTCAGGGCATCCCAAAGCCCTGTATATGGCGACCACATTATCCAGTGTCACGTTATCTCTCCTAGCCAAAATGCTCGTCTAACATATCTTTAAACTCATCAGGCAACTCATTAATAACTAGCCTATTACCATCATAGTAAAATCTGGAGCCAGCGTCCTGACCAATATCATCTTTATCCAGTGTCAGCTGAAAATCATCGCCTTTATACACTATGTGCGTCATCTTGTGTAGCCGCGTCTTGTTAACCGAAAACTCGCTTGGCACACCTACCTCATCACTGTTAAGGTGTGCCACAAGCTCTTCAGCTAAGTTATCGGCTTCATCTGCGGGAAAGAATTCCCGCGCAATATGCTCAATCTCTGACAATTTTGCAGGCTGATTTTCCCCTTGCTTATTATCTAGGTATTCATACAACTTCTTACTCAGCTCAGCCGCATGCGCTGACAGCGTCTCGTCTGCATTAAAAAACGCTACACTTTCCTTCACTACGGCTTCAGTTGCCTTGGCAGAAGGAGCACCCGCCTTACATCCAAACGCAGAAATAAAGTAACCAGCTGTCGCCTTATTGTTTCGAGGGCTAACAAAGCTCAAATAGTTGATATCTAACTGTTCTACTTCATCTGCCGCTGCAAACTCTTCATACTTGGCAAAATTTACCTTGGCAGCCTGATGTAACCTACTTAAATCAATATATTCTAAGTCCTCAACCTTCAGCGCGCCGGTTATTTTGTAACCTGGTTTTTGCTTAACCATCGCTGACAAGAAGTAACGAACATCATTCTGCACATAGTCAGCAAATAAAATATAACCACCGCTAGCAGTTGGCTTGTCAGCAGCCTTGAGGTATAGCTGCGTCATCGCCACTTTCGTTGCTTCAATAAAATTATCTTCATTTTCTTCGGCACCTTTGTAACCTTCAAATGCATCTGGAAAGTTTCCACGCGCATCTCCTGTTTCAAAAACACCATATTGAGCACTATTATTCTTCTTCCCGTAAAGGTCAACAATGCCCTCAACAAGTTTTTGGATAGTTGGATTATCAGCAGGTAAAGTTTCCTCTTTCACATTTGAAGGCTGAATAGGTTCACGTTGCTCCTTGATTAACTCATGGATCACAACTTGACTGAGTAAAATTGCCATAACGATCACTTATATTATTAAATTCACCTATATGTTACATAAAATTATCATTTGTTTCATTGTATTGGGTGAAAATTAAGTGATGACTTCATAATAGAGCTTTTGGAGTTTGTCTGGAGCTTTGGTCAAGTCTTACATTTTGCTAGAGAGCTAAGTGTGAATCGGTTAAAAAGCAAGGATTGACCTTCTACGGACTACGAGGCAATGCTATTTTATACTGTGAGACCACTTCGTACAGGCTCAAAATATAAAAACAAAGTAAGCAAAGTCGAATCACTCAGATGAAGCTAGTGTGCTTTAATCAAAGCTGATGTGCAGGCTGGTTAGGATAATAGCCAGCCTTGACTTACGTTTCGTGTATTTATGCCAATCCTGTTTTTCTTTCCCCGCCTGCATTCAAAGCCTATCAAAGATAGAGCTCTTAAAATCTAACGGTGTTGACCATGTATGCTTCATGGTTTTAATCGTCATGTTGGGAATTGAGGGGATGTTTAACCAGATCCCTTTTTTTATTGCAAGCTGATGCAGTAAATTGTTCAGCCTCTGGTTAGAATAATACTCGAAGTTTTCGGCATAAACTAATGCAACACTGCGATTTTCTTTGTTACGCATCTCAAACTCAATCAGCGTATACCATCGGTTTTGATAGTGAATGTCAGCAATAATTACTTGTCGTCGACAGTACGAGCTTGAGTCTAAGTACGACCATTGCCTTTTATCGGCAGGCTTTGTGAGCGGGATATACTCAATGGCTTCTTCTATGGGTCGTAGACGGGCTTTTACGCCCTCAACTTGAGAGAGTAATTGGATGGCCTCTTCAAATGTTTCAAAGCTGGCTGGTAGGGCTTGGCGACGTGTTCGGATTGGGTTTGCGTGGCCACGACCAGTCTTTGGATCACCAGAATTACCTTGTCCAGTTCCAAGCTGTTTTGGCTCTTTTTCTTTTGGCACATAGCGTAGTGCACTTATATAACGACATTGATCTTTTTTAGGCCTATCGACTTTTTTGCCCATGATTGCGCCAAACCTGTCGGTTGGTAAGAGCACATGTTCATTGGTTTTATTTTTATTTGGCTCATTTTGACTTTGAAAAGGCTTATCAGCATTTGACGTTTTATGCTTAGGCTGAGGAAACGCTGGTTTCTTATCACCATCATTGATTTTATTTTCTCCCTCAGCCTGACTATTGTTATTGTCTCTATCAGCCGTAAGATGCTCAAAAGGAAATGGTGCTGTACAGTGCTCTATGGCCAATACTAGATATCGCCAGCCACTTTTTGATAGTTCATCTTTAGCAGGAATGAACTTACCTCTGACTTTTAGGTTACTTGAGCCTGAGAATGGAAACGCACTCTGGGGATGAAGAAACTTTGTATTCAACGAGTGTTTCATTATAGTGTCATGTGGCAGCGTAAAGCCTTCCCAAGCTTCTTTACATGTGAGTGCTCTGCCAATGACCCAACCATCTTCGTCTGACAGGTGTTGCCTTAGATGCAGTATGCAGCGTTTCTCTCCCTCATCAAAGCCGCACTTTTCGGTATTAATCGCATTCTGAGGCTGATGTTTTAAATCGCCAGAAAAAACAATGTGCGCCATGCCTGTCGAAACGGCGTAATAGAAGCGAATTAACTCCATAACAGGAACCAGTATTCCAAAGGGGTCTTCATCATGTTCAATGGCTATCAGGTTAGCCATAAACCCTTTTCCCGTTCGATAAGAGTCGTACGGAATGAGGTTTTTATCCTCAACTTTATGATTACCAGGGACGGATTGAGTGGTGTGTTCGGTGATATGAAGATTATGTAAAAGCTTCGCTTGACCAGCCTTGGCTGCTTGGCATTGGCCATTTAGCCAGATCGAACCGATAGATATAAATGGAAGCTGTCCAACACCAATTTTTATAACTGTTTGGTCATCATAATTTGTGACATGAGTGGAAGCGAGGTGTTTAGCGGTGGAGTCTATGCTTTCATTTTGAATGAGAGGGCTTATTACGATTTGTAAGAAAGGTTCGGAGGGCACGTTTGGGTTGCGTTCAATAGCGCCAAACCAATCGACCCTCCAATAACGATCGTCACAAGGAAATTCACTAATTTTAGGTATTCCTTGCGACATCTTTACTCTTCCTTACAGTACAAAATATCGTTGTAGTACAAAATAGCGTTGTTTAGTCGCGCTTAACGTTGTAACTCACAACTTCTTTACCCGCGGCTTGTTGATCTGCGTGGTAGCTAGATCTAACAAAGGGTCCTGATGCTGCATGGACGAATCCAATTTCATCGGCATACTCTTTTAGTGCGTCAAACTCAGCAGGTGGCACGTAGCGTTTAACAGGTAAATGGTGTTTTGAAGGTTGTAAGTACTGACCAACGGTAAGCATGTCTACGTTATGCTCTCTTAGATCGCGTAATACTTCTTCAATCTCTGAAATTTCTTCACCTAACCCAACCATCAGGCCTGATTTAGTCTTAACCTCAGGGTGTGCTTCTTTAAAGCGGCGTAGCAATTCGAGCGACCATTTATAATCAGCGCCTGGGCGGGCTAACTTATACAGCCTAGGGGCAGTTTCTAGGTTATGGTTGAAAACGTCTGGTGGTGTTTGGGAAAGGATCTCTAACGCTTTTTCCATACGGCCTCTGAAATCAGGCACTAGAATTTCAATAGTGATATTGGGACTGTGCTTTCTAATTTCTTTAATACAGTCGGCAAAGTGCTGAGCCCCTCCGTCGCGCAAATCATCACGGTCGACTGAGGTGATCACGACATAACTCAACTTCATGTCTTTTATCGTGAGAGCGAGCTTCTCTGGTTCGGCTGCATCTGGTTTAAGCGGGCGGCCATGAGCAACATCACAAAATGGGCAGCGGCGAGTACAAATCGCACCAAGGATCATGAATGTGGCGGTACCGTGATTGAAACATTCGGATAGATTAGGACATGATGCTTCTTCACACACAGAGTGTAAACCGTGTTTACGCATTGCTTGTTTGATGCCATCAATACGCTCACTTGATTTTGGTAAGCGGATTTTTAACCATTCAGGTTTACGGAGCATTTCCTCTCGTTCAGTAGGCAATACTTTTACTGGGATAAGTGCCATTTTTTCGGCGTCACGAAGCTTTACCCCTGGCTCCATTTTTACTGGTTTACTCATTCGTTTTCAAACCCTTCAATTTGCTCAACATGTTCAGCTTTTAAGCGTTGTAACATGTGCTTTACTAGTCCATCTGATACATCATTCATATTTGATGGACCATTTAAATCACTCGTTTGAATCATATCCATACCGGCATAGCCACATGGATTAATACGTAAGAATGGACCCATGTCCATATTAACGTTCAGTGCTAATCCATGAAACGAACAGCCACGACGGACTCTTAACCCCAAGGAAGCTATTTTACTATTATTAACGTAAACACCAGGTGCATCTGCTTTTGCATAGGCTTTAATGTTTATCTCTGCTAAATAGTCGACGATGCTTTCTTCTAACCAAGTTACTAGCTCACGAACACCAATATTTAAGCGGCGTAAGTTTAATAGCACATACATCATTTGTTGACCAGGTCCGTGGTAAGTGACTTGGCCACCCCTGTCGACTTTTATTACAGGAATATCACCGGTGCAAAGTAAGTGTTCTTTCTTACCAGCTTGACCTTGAGTGAATACCGGCTCGTGTTCTACCAGCCATATTTCATCTGCGGTATTGTCGTCTCTGGTATCAGTAAAAGACTGCATTTTATGCCAGATTGGCTCGTAACTACGACGGCCAAGTTGACGAACAATCACTGAATTATGCTTCATGTTGCTCTCTACTATTTACAGCACGTAGCGGACATCATCTAAACCGCCTACATCAGTATAAATCTGCTCAATATGTTCCTTGGAACCTACGGTAGCGACGACGGTGATCGACTCATAGGTCCCTTTACTGCTCGGCTTGACCTTGGGTGAGTAGTCTCCTGGTACAATCGCTTGTAATTTGGCTATCACTTGGTCAGTTAGGTTTACGTTTGCAAGACCCATGATTTTGAAAGTAAACGGACATGGGAATTCTAAAAATTCATCAAACTTAGTATCTTTTACAGGTTTTACCACGACGGTATCCTCACTACTTTATGTTTAGGTGAGCGAATTGCATTGCTCTTGGCGCATCATGCTCAGTAATGGCGGCATTCTATCATTTTTGAGGTAAAAAAAAACGCCCCAAAGAGGAGCGTTGTATGAATACATTTTAAACTATTGCATGATCTGTAAACGTAAGTAGTCGTAGACCTTACTGAAGAAGCTACCTTCTTCAATTTCTTCTAGCGTAACTAGTGGATATTTAGCAATTTCTTCGCCTTCAAGCTGTAAATATAAAGTGCCCACTTTAGAGCCTTTTGTTAATGGCGCTTCTAGCGTGTTATCAAGTTCAAAATTGGCTTTTAAGTTTTTACGCTGTCCTCGAGGGATAGTAATTGGTGTATCTTCAAGAATGCCTAAAGATACAGTTTCTTTATTTCCCATCCAGATACGCTGTTCTGCAAAGCTATCACCTGCTTTATATGGTGTGATTGTTTCAAAAAATCTGAATCCGTAGTTGAGTAACTTTCTGCTTTCCACCATACGTGCACGTTCGCTTGTGGTGCCCATGACCACAGACACCAAGCGCATGTCATCTTTGGTTGCAGAGGTCACAAGGCTATACCCAGCTTCTGAAGTATGGCCCGTTTTTATGCCATCTACATTTAAGCTCGCATCCCACAGTAGAGAATTACGGTTATACTGTTTAATTCCGTTAAAAGTGAAAGATTTTTCTTTATATAGAGCATACTCTTCAGGCACATCACGGATAAGCGCTACCCCTAATGTTGCCATATCTCGCGGCGTTGTATAATGCTGATCAGTATCTAAACCATGGCTATTGATAAAATGGGTATTGGTCATACCCAGTTTTTCAGAATGTGCATTCATGAGATCTGCAAATGCATCTTCACTGCCAGCGATGTGCTCAGCCATCGCTACGCACGCATCATTACCGGATTGAATAATGATCCCTCTATTAAGGTCGTCAACGCTGACTTGCTTTCCGACTTCAATAAACATTTTAGACGATTCTGGAAAGTTTTTAGCCCACGCTTTTTCGCTGATGGTTACCATATCTGTCGGTGCAATATTACCAGATACAATTTCGGTTCCGATGACATAGCTAGTCATCATTTTCGTTAAGCTTGCGGGCGCCAGTTTAGTATCAGCTTCACCTGAGGCAATAATTTTACCGGTAGTAAAATCGACCAAGAAATACCCTTTGGCATTAATTTGAGGAACTGATGGAATAATTTGTGCGTTTGCTGCAAATAAGGATACAGAGCACACAAGGCCACACAATTTGGTAATAAGTTTTGGTTTTAATAAAGTCATTATGCTCGCAGTTTTATTTAAATTTAATCAGCGTTAACGGTATATTCTAAAGTTGATGTTCACTATAAAGCAAGAAGGCATGTTTATATTTGCCTTTTCGTAGCTTATCAAGCACGGCTTGTGCTGTTTTGTCATCAAGAATAGGTCCTAACCGCAGTTTGTACAGCCCTTTTTCAGAATGAATCGGGGTTTGTAATTGAAATCTACTTTGTAATGTCGCAGACAGGCTTTTTAAGTGATCTAAGTTGCTGCCAGCGGCGACTTGAATGTAAGTTAATCTAGGCGCACTTCTGTCAATGGTAATGGCTTCTACCTTAACTTTGGCTGTACCATTTAGGTGATACCCTAATTTATAAGCAGCTGCGTAAGATAGGTCAATTAGCCTATCATCATGAAAAGGCCCTCTATCATTGACTCTCACAATCGCTGTTCGGCCATTATCGGTGTTTGTGACTTTTACAAAGCTTGGTAAAGGTAAGGTCTTATGTGCTGCACTCATATCAAACATATTAAAAATTTCGCCGTTGGAGGTGTGATAGCCATGAAACTTTCGACCATACCAAGATGCAACCCCTATTTCGGTATAACCTTTTTCGTCAGACATTGGCGTGTAACGTTTGCCTTGAATGGTATAAGGTCGACCCGTACTGACACTCTTAGGTTCATTAGTCACCAGGGCATCGTGCATCTCTAATTCTGTTGGCACCCTGAGAGGCGCCTTATCTTGTGTAATATGGTAGCGAGTACTACATGCACTGAGCAGGACTAATAGACTTAGGCGTAAAATATTAGTAAAAACACGATTCATGATTTGAGTAACATTCTTTTATCTGTGGCGATTGCCATGATTATACCAAACCCTGCCATTAAGGTGACCATGGATGTCCCACCATAACTAATTAATGGAAGAGGAACACCAACCACAGGCAATAAGCCAGATACCATGCCTATATTCACAAAAATATACACAAAAAATGTCATAGTTAGTGCGCCAGCGAGTAACTTACTGAATGCATCTTGGGCGTTTACCGCGATGTATAAACCACGACCAATGATAAATAAGTACACACTAAGTAATAATATGACCCCTAACAGGCCAAATTCCTCGCTGAGTACTGAAAAAATAAAGTCAGTATGGCGCTCGGGCAAAAACTCTAACTGCGACTGTGTTCCATGTAACCAGCCCTTACCTTCAATTCCGCCCGACCCAATGGCGATTTTTGACTGGATGATGTGATATCCTGCGCCGAGTGGGTCGCTTTCAGGGTTAAATAATGTGAGTACTCGCTGCTTTTGATATGCATGCATTCCGTAGCTCCAAAATGCAAAACCCGCAGGGCCCATAAGAAGCGCGGCAAAGCCAATCAGTCGCCAGCTTAACCCAGATAAAAAGAGTACAAATATACCTGAGCTAGCAATCAATATAGAAGTCCCTAAGTCTGGTTGCTCTTTAATCAAAATGGTCGGAACCATCACAATGGTAAAACCAATAAATAGATTCAATATCGAAGGTGGTAGGCGGTGTTGCCCAATGTACCAAGCCACCATCATCGGCACTGCAATTTTCATAATTTCAGCGGGTTGAAAGCGAGTGATCCCCACATCTAACCAACGCTGTGCACCTTTGCTACTGACACCAACAAATAAAACTGCAACGAGCATACCTAAACCAACAATATACATTGGGATCACAATACGCTTTAGCGTATTAGGAGAGAGTTGAGCCATAAACAGCAATGCGATGACTGCGCTCGCCATACGCGTTGCATGACGTGTCATCATATTAATGTCTTGACCGCTAGCGCTATATACAACTGTTAAACTGCCTAACATCATTATTATCAACGCAAATAAAAGAGGGAGGTCGATGTGGACTTTTTGCCAAAATGTGCGTTTATAGTTTAGAGGTATCATTAACAGTATTTTCCAAGGGGTAGGCTGAAAAGTAATAATCCATTAATTGGCGTGCGACGGGGGCTGCAACAGAACTACCAGCACCTTGGTTTTCAACGACAACAGCGACGACGATACGTGGGTCATTATAAGGAGCAAAGCCCGTATAAATAGCATTGTCACGATGACGTTCATTGAGTTTAGAGGCATCATACTTTTCGCCTTGTGCAATACTGACAACTTGCGCAGTACCCGTTTTTCCTGCAGGATCGTAGCTTACCCCTTTGAAAGCTTTGTGCGCTGTGCCTGTGGTTTTAGCTACGGTGTTATGCATGGCTTTCAATGCGATTCGCCAATTGTCTGGATTTTGTAATTGTACTGGCGCCTTCTCTTCTGTGAATAGCTGATTTATAACATTATCCTGCTTTGTCACTTGAACCAAGTGAGGTTGGTGATGTGCACCACGATTAACTAAAATAGTGAGAGCATTAGCTATCTGTATTGGTGTTGCGGTCCAATAGCCCTGGCCAATCCCAACCGAAATCGTGTCACCTGGCCACCAGTTTTCTTTGAATCGCTCTTTTTTCCACTCTACAGTAGGCATTATCGCCGTCGTTTCTTCGTGAATATCTATTCCAGATAAATCTCCAAATCCAAATTGCGACATGAAGTTACTGATTTTGGTGATCCCAGCTCGGTATGCAATGCGGTAATAATATGTATCACATGACTCTTCAATAGCACGATAAACATCTACATGGCCGTGACCCCAACGCTTCCAATCACGCCACTTGTGGTCGACATTTGGTATTTGAAAAAAGCCAGGATCCCAGACTTGCGTTTGCTCCGTGACAATCCCTTCTTCTAAACCTAATATCGCAAGGTGTGGCTTTACGGTAGATGCTGGCGCGTAACTTCCTTGGGTCGTTCGATTTATTAAAGGTCGATCTTGATTGAGCAGCTTTTTATAATTAGCGCCACTTATTCCATGTACAAATAAGTTTGGGTCATAACTTGGGTTAGAATAAAGCGCGAGGATCCCACCATCTTTCGGATCCATAACAACGACGGCACCTCGCGCATCTTTCAATGCATGTTGGGCAATTTGTTGTAATCCGATATCAAGTGTTAAAACTAAGTCTTTACCAGGGATTGGTGCTTCCATATTTAAGGTGCGAATAACACGACCTCGATTATTGACTTCTACACGCTGAGAACCAACAGTCCCGTGCAGCTGTTGTTCATAAAATTTTTCAATTCCACGTTTGCCTATATCATGTGTTGCACGGTAGTTTGTTGCTTGATTAGCGGATTTTAGCTCACTTAGTTCGTCTTTATTAAGTTTGGCGACGTAGCCTAAAGCATGCGTTAATGTATCTCCAAAAGGGTAGTGTCGAGCGAGTCTTGCTTCAATACTAAATCCTGGAAATTTATGTTGATTAACAGAGAAAACGGCGACTTCTTGCTCATTAAGTCGAGCTTTGAGTATCTGGCTTTTAAAACGGCGTTGTTTGCGGATATCTTTTAAAAAGTCGGATTGTTGTGTGTCAGTTAGTTCCAGAAGCTGTGCTAATTCGGTTAAGCTTTTTTCAAGGTCATGAACATCTTCAGGCACAACCTCCAAATTGTACACCGGGCGATTTTCAGCGAGTAGCACACCATTTCTATCGTAGATTAACCCTCTATTTGGCGCTACAGGTATAAGCTTAATTCGGTTATCATTAGAGCGAGTTTGATATGTCTCATAGTCTTTTACCTGTAAATGGTAAATATTCATGATTAACATACCAATGAGTAATACAACAAAAATAAAGCCAACAAAAGCACGGCGAGCAAACAGGTTTGCTTCAGCTGAATGATCGCGAATAGTTGACCGTTTTTTTAACATAAGAAGCGGTCATTCCCTATGATATGGGTGATTGGTATTTAAACTCCACCCACGATATAAGCTTTCAGCAACAATAATGCGAACCAGTGGGTGTGGTAAGGTCAGGTTTGATAATGACCACTTTTGCTCTGAGGCTGCTATACACTCTGGCGCAAGTCCCTCAGGCCCGCCAATTAACAAGCTAATGTCTCGGCCGTCCAATTGCCACTTTTGCATGTTTTTTGCCAAATCATGGGTGTCCCATGCTTTACCTGTCACCTCAAGGGTAACAATTCGGTTGCCTTTGGGAATTGCAGCGAGGGTTTTTTCTCCTTCAATCTGTAAAATCCTTTTGATATCTGCATTTTTTCCGCGTTTTCCAGCAGGGATCTCTAGTAGTTCTAGCGCCATGTCTTTTGGAAAGCGACGTTGATATTCTTTAAACCCTGTTTCGACCCATGATGGCATTTTTGTGCCAACGGCAACCAATTGTATTTTCAAAGTTAGCCCCAGAGTTTCTCTAAATCATATAGGCTTCGAGTTTGATCTTGCATCACGTGAACAACCACCTCACCTAAGTCAACTAATACCCACTCACCGACATCCTGTCCTTCTTGACCTAACGGTTCTTCACCTGCATGGCGTGCTGCCTTAGCAACATTGTCGGCAATTGACTGTACATGGCGTTTTGAGTTGCCTGAACAAACGATTAAATAGTCAGTGACAGTAGACACTTCTCTTACGTCTAATTTAACGACATCACGGGCTTTCATATCATCAACTTTGTCTAGTGCAAAGTCTAAAAGTTGTTCTGAATTCAACTGGGTTACTCTTAAGTTATAAAATAGTCGGCGATTTTAGCACAGCCAAAGACCTTAATCAGCATACAAGTGATGTTTGCGAATATACTCTATGACTTCAGCTTGCAGTAAATGTTCCGTATGTTGTTGATATTTTATAAAGTTACGAATTTGACTTGAAGAAACATCTTTTACATTTCCAGTTAAGAAGTAGCAAAGACCGCTTATTTGGGCATGCAGTTGAGAGATATCAGTGACTTCACTTCTACTTAAATACTCGATGAGGGGAGGGTGAGTACTGCGAACTTCCCCCGGTCGCTGGTATACCACGATATGGCAAATAGACGTGATCGCTTGCCACTCAAACCAAGCTGGTAAACTATTAAATGAATCCATGCCCATTAAAAAAATTAATGGTTGGTCTGGATATTCAGCTCGGCATTCTTGCAAACTTAAAAGAGAATAAGAAGGGCCTTGTCGGCGCAATTCTCGAGTATCTATGTAGAAATATGAATTTTCACGTGTTGCAATATCTAGCATTGCGAGACGATGTTGTTCGGTTACACCTGGTGCTGCTTTATGGACAGGTATTGCACAGGGTAGAAAGCGCAACTGTTCTAATCCCAATTGTGTAATACAATTCTCGGCCATATTGATGTGGCCGAGATGAACAGGATCAAATGTACCACCAAATAATGCAATCATGACTAATGAGCGTCAAGTTGATAGGGAAGAGGCATATCAATCGACATGCAAAACGATAATGCGATATGAGCAAGTGCTTGGTATGGCGCAACCATAGCAGAGCGTTTATACGCAGCATCAAACTCAGCCAAACAATTGATAATGTTCTTAAGTTGATTAATGGTCAGCCTATCGAGCGCATGTTGTGTAAGTGCTTGCTGGTTTTTCCATATGTTATGTCGTTTAAACAACTGATTGAGGTTTTCGCCTTGTTGCATTGCTGATTTTATCTCTAATAACGTTTGCGCTTCTTTATTAAATGTCCATAAAACACTGGTTGCTTCAACATTATCATCAGCGAGTTTTAGTAATACTTTGATAGCGGTATGAGCGTCACCTTGTAGTAGTGCCGAGTTTAAATCAAAAATATCGTATTTAGACTGATTTAATAAACCGTTTAAAACTTGAGTATGGTCAATAGGTTGGTGTTTATATAATAATGACAACTTTTCGAGTTCTTGATGGGTTGCCAGCAAATTACCTTCAGTTGCTTCTAACAGACTGCGTTTTGCATCAGGGTGAAGGTTGAGTTGTAGAGCGCTACATTGTTCATCTAGCCAACGGTGTAAATGATTGCCAGCAAGCGTGTAACACGGAACAAACAAACCCTGTTTATCTAGTGCTTTGAACCAAGCGCTACGTTGTATATCTTGACCTGCTTTACTGCCTTTAATAATAACAATTACGTCTGGGTTAAGATGTTCGGTCAGTTTTTTGAATGCTTGGCTACCAGGTGTGCCAGGCTTTAACTGGTTTAAATCGAATTCTATTAGTGTGCGAGCACTAAACAGCGACATACTATTGTATTGCGCGAGAAGCTCTTGCCAATCAAAGCCAGGGAGGTAATTGAACTTAATGATTTCGTCAAAACCTTGCCGTTTAGCTGCTTGTTTAATTGCGAAGACACATTGCGCTTCTTGGAAAGGTTCTTCACCAAACACCATATAAAATGGGTGAAGTGATTTATTTAGTTGACTCGGAAGCTGATTTGCGTAACTGCGCATTATAGTTGTGATAACTCCCTGATAATGCGCTTGCTTGCAAGTTGGCGAAGTTCACGCAAAATGATATCTAATTCTTTGGCTTTTGCTAACGCATTGTCAGGATCGTCTTGATAATTTCGATACAATTCAAAACCCTGCTCAACAGGCTCTTGCCCAGGACGAGTTATACGGTAGGCAACCCCATATGCAAGCTCGTATTGCGCAACTTGGCCGTTTTTAAACAAGCTCAATGTTTGTCTTTCTAAGGTATCTTTGTATAAATGCAATGAGACATTGTTAACGGCATGTTTTGAATCAATAATTGACACGTCAGCGCGTTTCAAGTCCGCTTTTAATAATTCAAATACCTCAGAGCGCTTATCATCAGCAGTGAGTATAATTGTTTGCAGATCTTGGGGCAAATATGACGCTTTCTTTAAATGAAAGCCACAGCTTGATAACAAAACACAGATCAGCGCAAGCGCTAATCCGTGTTTTACAAAATGAGCAAGGCGCATCTTAGTTTGCTACCACGTTGAGTAACTTACCAGGTACATAAATGACTTTGCGAATGGTTTTGTCATCAGTGAACTTGGTTACGTTCTCTTCTGCAAATGCGATGGCTTCAACTTGTTCTTGTGTTGCATCGGCTGCAACCGTTAGTTTAGCGCGCAGCTTACCATTGACTTGCACGATAATCAGCTTCTCATCTTCAACTAACGCAGACTCATCAACATCGGGCCAAGCAGCATCTAAAATATCAGATTCAAACCCAAGCTCAGCCCATAGTTCATGACACATATGTGGCGCGATTGGAGCAAGCATAATAACGATCGCGTGTAGCGCTTCGTTTGCAATAGCAATATCTTGCGCGTCTTTAAGTGGTGCTTTAGCCAGTTTGTTAGACAGCTCCATGATTGCTGCTATGGCCGTATTGAAGGTTTGACGACGTGATAAATCATCCGTCACCTTAGCGATGGCTTTGTGTACTTCACGACGCAATACTTTTTGATTGCTGCTTAATGCACTTGTGTCTAATTCAGCTTTACCCGCAGCATTAACGTCAACGGCATATTTCCACACACGTTTTAGGAAACGATGTGCACCTTCAACACCTGAGTCTGACCATTCTAATGTTTGCTCTGGTGGTGCGGTAAACATCATAAATAAGCGAACGGTATCAGCGCCGTATTGTTTGATAACGGTCTGTGGGTCAATACCATTGTTCTTCGACTTTGACATTTTACTCATGCCTGAAGAAAATACTGGCTGGCCATCATCTTTGTGCCATGCTTTTGTAACACGCCCTTTGTCGTCGGTTTCTGTTTCAACATCAGTTGGTGAGATCCAAATATCACCGCCTTTTTCATCTTTACGATAAAAAGTCTCTGCTAATACCATGCCTTGACACAATAAACGTTCAAACGGCTCATCTGAGTTAACGAGCCCAAAGTCACGTAGTAATTTATGGAAAAAGCGAGAATACAAAAGGTGTAAAATGGCATGCTCTATACCACCGATGTATTGATTGACTGGCAACCAATAATTTGCCGCACCAGGCTCTAGCATACCTTCGTCATAACGAGGGCTACAGTAACGTGCGTAGTACCATGATGATTCCATAAAGGTATCAAATGTATCAGTTTCATGGAATACAGGTACACCGTTGACGGTCGTTTTAGCCCACTCAGGGTCAGCTTTAAGTGGAGAGGTCACGCCATTCATAACGACATCTTCTGGTAAGCGTACTGGTAGCATATCTTCGCTTGCTGCCAGCTCTTGGCCTTGCTCGTCGCTTAACATGGGAATTGGAGAGCCCCAATAGCGTTGACGACTTACGCCCCAATCACGTAAACGAAAATTAACCTTACGCTTACCGGCACCTTGTGCCTCTAGTTTATCAGCAATAGCATCAAATGCAGCTTTAAACGCTAACCCGTCAAATTCACCTGAGTTGATCAACGCTCCTTTTTCCGTAAATGCTTCTTTACTGATGTCAGCTGTTAGCTCAGAGTTGTGTTCAGGGGTAATAACTTGTTTGATCTCAAGCCCGTATGCAGTAGCAAACTCAAAATCACGTTGGTCGTGCCCTGGTACGGCCATGACCGCGCCTGAACCGTAATCCATTAATACGAAGTTTGCCACCCAAATTGGTACTTCTTTACCTGTTAACGGGTGAACCGCAGTAAAACCAGTATCAATGCCTTTTTTGTCCATTGTTGCCATATCAGCTTCTGCAACTTTGGTGTTTTTGCATTCTTCTACAAATGCAGCAATTGCTTCATTACTTTTAGCCGCTTCTTGCGCAATAGGGTGGCCTGCTGCTACGCCTACGTATGTCACACCCATAAATGTGTCAGGGCGAGTTGTGTAGACCGTAAACGTTTCGCTGTTATCTGCGCGTTTGAAATCGATTTCTAAGCCTTCAGAACGGCCAATCCAATTGCGCTGCATGGTCTTAACTTGCTCAGGCCAGTCATCTAGCTTGTCTAAGTCATCTAATAATTCTTGGGCATAGTCAGTTATTTTAATGAACCACTGTGGGATCTCTTTTTGCTCAACAGCAGCACCAGAACGCCAGCCTTTGCCATCGATCACTTGCTCATTTGCAAGTACAGTTTGGTCAACAGGATCCCAGTTTACGGTTGACATCTTTTTGTATACTAGGCCTTTTTCATACAGCTTGGTGAAGAACCATTGTTCCCACTTATAGTATTCAGGGTGACACGTCGCAATTTCGCGATCCCAATCGTAGCCAAAGCCAAGTTGCTTTAGTTGATCACGCATGTAATCGATATTTTCATAGGTCCACTTTGCTGGGGCAGTGTTGTTCTTAATGGCTGCATTCTCTGCTGGTAAGCCAAACGCATCCCAACCCATCGGCTGCATGACATTTTTGCCTTGCAAACGTTGGAAGCGAGATACAACATCCCCAATGGTGTAGTTACGAACATGACCCATGTGCAGTCGACCACTTGGGTATGGGAACATCGAGAGACAGTAATATTTCTCTTTGCTTTGGTCTTCGACAACTTTAAATGTCTTGTTTTCTTCCCAGTGTTGCTGAACTTTTGACTCAATGTCTTGTGGGTTATATTGCTCTTGCATCTACGTTTCCAGACTTCTTGCAAATTAATAAAAAATTGTTCGCTAGCATACCCCAAATAAAGGGCGATTCACAGTATCTCGGGGGCATTTTGTTGCTTCAATAGTTTGGTTCAACGCCGCGTTAGTGCGTGAATAAGCTATAGTTATATTAAGAAAGTTGTGCTGGAGTTTAAAATGTCTGGTTATAAACAGTGGCTAACGCAATTTAGTGAGTGGTTAAAAGATATTAAGCATCACGAGCTGGATGAGTTAATAGAAAAGTTTGTTGAACAACAGCAAGCGTTACAACAGTCGAGCAAAGAGAAAATTCAGCAATATCATTATTATTTACGTCGTGACCTTGAACATTTTAGTGCACACCATCGTCACTATCATGATCTGGCATGGCAAGAGTTAAAAGCGTCTATTTGGTATGAGTTGTCTCAATTAGAGGATCGCACGCAATTAGAATGGCAAGCACTTTTGCAAGACTTTGAACATGATGGTGTTTATAAGCAGGGTGAATGGATAGCAATGGGGCAATTAGTATGTAAGAATTGCGATCATAAATTGGATGTGCTTTACCCCAGTGAGATTTCACCTTGTTCTGAGTGCGAACACACTGAGTTTACAAGAAAAGCATTGTCCCCATAATGAGCAGACTAGGTCGTACGGTTTAGCTGCACTACCTCAGTAGTTTTTATACTGACGCTGATGATAAGAAGTTAAGAATGACCAAAAAACTAATCCCACTTTCTCACGATGCGCTTGCACCGGTAGTTTCAATAAGTCATGTGCAAACGTGTATTCAAAACCCGTATCCTGAATCACTTGCCTTTATAGGGCAAAAAAGAGCGCAAACGGCACTTGATTTTGCACTGGGCATGGATCTTCCTGGCTACAATGTTTTTGTCATGGGCGAAGCTGCTTTAGGACGCTTTACCATGGTCAAAGATAAATTAGAAGCGCATAGTAAAACGCGGCCTACGCCAAAAGAGTGGTTGTACGTTAATAATTACGATGATCACCGAGAGCCTATAGCGATGTTTATGCAGGCAGGCCAAAGCAAAGAGCTAGCTGATGATATAGATGAGTTTTTAGATGAGGTTTCGGACACTTTCCCTGCAGCATTTGATAATCCAGGGTATCAGCGAAAAAAGAAATCAATCGATCGCCACTTTGATAATAAATACGATGCCGCACTCAATGCAGTTGAACAGTTAGCAGCAGATAAGAGTGTGGCGCTGCTAGAAGAAAATAATCAAGTTGGTTTTGCGCCGGTTGTAAATGGCAAGCAGTTAGACGATGCTGAATTTGCTGCGTTAGATGAAAAAATGCAGGGCCATTTTTTTGAAGCCATAGAGGGGCTAGAGGATGCCTTGATTGAGGCGCTGATTGAGTTACCTCGTTGGAAGCGAGAATCTTCTGAGAAGTTGCGAAATTTAAAAAAATCGACGGTTGAAATTGCTACAAAACCTTTGATAAAAACCTTAGAGCATAAATACGCTAACCACATTGGCGTGGTGCGTTATTTGAAAGATTTACGAATAGAGATAGTCGATGCAGTTTTAGAGTGGTTAGACGATGATGTATCGAGCGAAGAAGGCAAGGATGACTTTGATTCAAAAGGCATGCTGAGTGATTTTTTTGCACCAAATATTTTAATTGAGTATAAAGACGGTGATGCCGCGCCTGTTGTATATGAGCCTAACCCAACGTTTGGTAACATTTTTGGTAAAGTAGAATATGCTGCCTCACAAGGGAATTTAATTACCAGTTATCGTTCAATTCAGGCTGGAGCTTTGCATCGTGCTAACGGTGGTTACCTGATTATGGATGCAGAAAAAGTTTTGGCAAATCCTCAAGTGTGGGATGGCTTAAAGTTGTCGTTAAAAACGCACCAAATTAAAAATGATTTACCTTACCAAGACAATTCAGTTGGCAGTAGTTTTACCTTACGGCCGCAGCTTATCCCGCTTGACGTCAAGATTATTTTGCTGGGCTCTCGAGATTTGTATTACACCATTGGTGAATATGACGAAGAGTTTGCTGAGCTATTTAGAGTATTGGCAGACTTTGATTATTACTTGCCGAGTTCAGATAAAATGCAGTATCAATTTATCAGCAAAGTGCAGGAATACTGTGATGCTACTTTGTCGTGTAGTTTAACGGCACAAGCCTTATCTAGATTACTTAAGTTTAGTTATCGCCAAGCTGAGCATCAAACGAAGCTGTCAGCCCGATTTGCTGATGTATTGGAGTTGGTTGCAGAAGCGAGCTTTTATACCAAGCAAGATGGAGAGACTGAAATTACCGCAGAGCATATAGATGAAGCGATTGCTGGAAAACAGTATCGCACCGGTCAATTGAGCGAAAATATGTTAAGCGACATTAAAGAAGGTCATACTTTAATTGCAACTCAAGGTAATGCGGTTGGAAAAGTGAATGGTTTAACCGTATTACATATCGGTGATACTGCTTTCGGAACGCCAGCGCGGATCACGGCGACGGTTTATGCCGGTGCTGATGGTGTGATAGATGTTGAGCGAGAGGCCGAACTCGGTAAAGCGATTCATTCTAAAGGTGTGATGTTACTAACGGGGTATTTGGGGAACAAGTACGCCCAAGAATTTAGCTTAACACTCAGTGCGAATATTGCCATAGAACAAAGTTATGGTTACATCGATGGTGACAGTGCCTCTTTAGCCGAACTATGCGGCTTAATATCAGCAATAACACAACTGCCGATCAATCAATCTTTGGCTTTGACAGGATCAATTAACCAGCATGGTGAAGTACAGGCCATTGGTGGTGTAAACGAAAAAATTGAAGGTTTCTTTAAACTTTGTAAAATGCGGGGCTTAACAGGTGAGCAAGGAGTGATCATTCCGCGTTCTAACTTGGTTAACTTAGTACTCGATGATGAAATTATTGCGGCAAGTTCAGCGGGGCGTTTTCATATTTATGCTGTTGAATCAGTGGACGAAGCCTTGAATTTACTGACCGGGGTGGAAGCGGGTCAATCAGAAAATGGAGAATACCCTCCATTAAGTATTAATGGCTTAGCATTAGCAAGGTTGCAGCATATCGCCGATGTGGTAAATGGTGAAGACAAAGAAGAAGACAGTGATAAGGAGTCGCAATAATGTCGACAACGCAAATCGTTTTATTGGTTATAATTATTGTTATCGGTGGGTTTGTTTATAAGAATAAACAACATCAAAAAGAAAGTGCAGGTATAAATAGAATAACAGCACAAGAATTCTTATCTGAGAATGTAAATAAAGAAGGCGTGTTCGAAACATCTTCGGGATTACAATATGAAGTACTTACTCAAGGCAATGGAGCGCATCATCCGTTAGCGACAAGTAAGGTGAAAGTGCATTATCACGGCACTTTGCTTAATGGCAGCGTATTTGATAGCTCAGTTGAGCGCAATAGTCCGATTAGTTTTGGTTTAAATCAAGTGATTTCTGGGTGGACAGAAGGCGTTCAATTAATGAAAGAGGGAGATAAGTTTCGTTTTTTTATTCCTCCAAATTTGGGGTATGGAGATCAAGCTGCGGGTAAAATAGAGCCCGGATCTTTACTTATATTTGAAGTCGAACTACTGAAAATAGAGTCTTAACCTCTGATCACGGTGTAACCAGACTAAGATATAAAAAAGCCCAATTTAATTGGGCTTTTTTATATATGAATTGAAATTAGTCGTGAATGAAATACAGCATGGGGTTGAACTTTAAAGCGCCAAGTTACACACTAGACTCGGTGGCTATTATTGTAGGCTTTATAGCGGTGGCGATGTAAGATATTCATGTAATTATGAGATAATTTAAAGGATGATAAATGTTTGAAATTTTGGTCGGGTTACATGTTACTCACGCATCTATGTATAAAGATTATCGTGCAGCTATGACACCAATATTGCGAGAATATGGAGGCTCTTTTAGTACAGACTTCATTGTTGAGGAAACGCTGATGGGGCCGAGTAATAAAATTAATCGTGTTTTTACACTCCGTTTTTCAAATGAAAGTGATAAAACGTGCTTTTTTAAAGATGAACACTACCAAAATGTAAAAAACCAATATTTTAATGATTCGGTCTCAGAAGTGTATATTTTATCTGAATATAGCTGTTAATTCATGTGAATGAACATTCGTCTAAGCAGAAGAGGCGATTATGTTGGAGCCTCTTTTCATAAATAGTGCCGCGTGAATTAGTACATATTTATATTTTACATATTGTTACAGTAAAATATCAGAGATGGCTGCAATTCAACCTTATATTGTTATTATATTACAAAATAATAATGGAAGGATTGTATTCTTTGAAATT
Organism: Pseudoalteromonas sp. MMG005; assembly: GCF_018101015.1. NCBI lineage: Bacteria > Pseudomonadati > Pseudomonadota > Gammaproteobacteria > Alteromonadales > Pseudoalteromonadaceae > Pseudoalteromonas > Pseudoalteromonas sp. MMG005. The sequence goes on from NZ_JAGJEK010000010.1 coordinate 107,312, forward strand.
ACGTACTCTATTTACAGCTATTACGGTTGCTATTGCCCCTGCAATTTCTCCGTTAGTGTCGGCCTACCAAACTGAAGACTCTCGACTTTTACGTTTTCCTGATATTCACAAAGATCATGTAACATTTGTGTATGGCGGTGATATTTATATTTCCCATATTAAAAGTGGTAAAAGCACACGATTAACCGATCATATTGGCTTTGAGACTTTCCCAAAATTTTCACCTGATGGGTCTAAAATAGCTTTTTCCGCTCAATATAATGGCAGTCGTCAGATTTACGTTATTAATAGCGATGGGTCTGATCTAAAACAGCTTACCTATTATAACGATGTAGGAAAAATGCCTCCTCGCGGTGGGTTTGATTACCGAGTATTAGATTGGACACCTGACGGCCAGCATATCGTTTTTCGAGCTAATCGAACACCATATGGTAAGCGTGTTGGCAAACCATTTATGGTACCTGTCGCTGGTGGACTAGAGCAACCGTTGAATATCCCCGAAACGGGAGGCGGTATGTTATCGCCTGACGGGAAAAAGTATGTTTACACACCCATAGATAGAGAGTTTCGGACTTGGAAGCGTTCTCGTGGCGGACGAGCACAAGATGTATGGGTTTATGATTTAGAAAATAATAAGTCAGAGCAGTTGACGACCAACCGTGCAACCGATCAGCAACCAACTTGGGTAAATGACAGCATCTATTTTGTGTCTGATCGGGATTACACGCTCAACTTGTATAAATACCGTGCGGGTAAAAAGCCGATTAAAATGACCGAGCATCAAGACTTTGATGTGCTTTGGCCATCAGCGGGACCAGATGCCATTGTTTATGAAAATGGGGGGTATTTATACCGTTTTGATGAAGCGACAAAGCGCTCAGAGAAGTTATCACTGAATGTTGAGGGGAGCCGAGAATATACATTACCTTATAGTAAAAACGTCAGTGACTTTATTGATTCAATGGATGTCTCACATGATGGTAAAAGAGTGCTATTTAGTGCCCGTGGTGAGTTGTTTAGCGTACCTGTGAAACAAGGACCAACACGCAATTTAAGTCACACCCCAACAGGTCGCGAAATCTCAGCAACTTGGTCACCGAATGGTCGTTATATTGCTTATATGAGTGATGAAAGCGGTGAATACGAAATTTACTTACGTGATAGAGCCAATAACAGTGAAGTGAAGCAACTTACTGATAACGGGACTATTTGGCGCTTTGACCCGTTATGGTCACCAGATAATACTAAGTTATTGTTTGCAGATAAAAATCATACCCTGTGGTGGTTGGACATAGAAACGGGTACGCAACATAAAATTGATACAGCAAAGTATAACGAAGATGGGTTAACGCACTACATTTGGTCACCAAATAGTGAAGATATAGTCTTTGTCAAAAATAACGAAAATCGCTACGCTTCGCTTTGGCATTACAATGTTAATGGTAAATCGGTTAACAGATTAACTGATGAGATGATGAGTGAGACCAACGCAACATTCTCACCTGATGGGCAATACCTTTATTTTACTTCTGAGCGTGATTTTAACTTAACGTTCAGTAGTTATGAATTTGACTACATGTTTAATAAAGCAACACGTGTGTACTCGGTTGCCGTGAATGACACTGTTGTAGCATTGAATGCGCCACACAGTGATGAAGCGAGCATATTAAATGCGACATCAGAGGAAAGTGACACAAAAGAAAAAGAAGCAACGGATATAAAATTAGATAAAAACGGTTTTATGGCACGCGCCGTTGCGTTAAGTGCACCAGCTGGGAATTATCGTAGCCTGACAGGCGTAAAAGGCGGAGTTCTGACGCTGACGGATGGTCAACTTAAACTTATTCCTAGCAAACTGGGAGAGGAAGTGGCGACAGTTGCTAAAGGCGTTAGCAGTTATAAAGTCTCGGCTAATATGGAGCACGTAATCGTTAAAGCGGGCAAAAATTATAGTGTAATAAAGCCAGCAGCGAAGCAAGAGCTTAAGTCTAGCCAACTTAACTTAGATGGCATGATATTAAAGATAGATCCTAAAACTGAATGGGCGCAAATGTATAGAGAAGGGTGGCGTACATTACGAGACTGGTTCTATGATGAAAATCATCATGGACAAGATTGGGATGCTATTTTAAAGCGTTATCAGCCTATGGCAGAGGCAATCGCTCACCGTACTGACCTAGATTATGTATTGAGTGAAATTGCGGGTGAGATCAACGCCGGTCATATCTACGTGAACTCAGGGGATATGCCAGAGGCAACGCGCTTAAAACATGGCTTATTAGGTGCGCAGATCAGTGCACACCAATCTGGGTTCGTAAGAATTGAACAGATTTTTAAAGGTGAAAATTGGCATGAAGACTTCCGCTCACCACTCGATGAGACTGGGGTAAAAGCCAATATTGGTGATTATATCCTGAGCGTAAATGGCCGTGCAGTTAATACTGTTTTGAACTTCTACGAATTATTAGAGAATACCCAAGGGAAGCAAGTTGAATTGGTTTTAAGTCAATCGGCAAGCTTTGAAGGAAGTTGGAAAGTTACCGTTAAACCGGTCGCTAGTGAATTGGGACTAAGATACCTCGATTGGACACGTTCACGAGCAGAATATGTTGATAAGCTCTCTAATGGACGGGTTGGCTACGTGCATTTGCCAAACACCCATTATGCTGGCAATCGTGCATTGTTTAAAAATTTCTTACCTCAAACAAACAAAGAAGCCATGATCATTGATGATCGATATAATGGAGGAGGGTTTATTCCCGAGCATATGATCACGTGGCTAGCGAGAAAGCCTTTAAATTATTGGAAGCGCCGTGGTGTTGAGCCAACTAAAACACCTCAATTTGCTCATGATGGGCCTAAGGCGATGTTGATCAATGGTTACTCTAGCTCGGGCGGTGATGCCTTACCGTATTATTTCCGACAAGCAGGACTTGGCAAACTCATAGGTACTCGCACATGGGGAGGTTTAATTGGTATTTCAGGCAACCCGGGACTGGTTGATGGTGGTTCAGTGATTGCAGCGACTTTCCGTATTTTAGATAATGAAGGTAATTGGATCATTGAAGACGAAGGCGTAAGCCCAGACATTGAAGTAATAGACCGACCTGAATTAATTCAAGCGGGTAAAGACCCTTCTGTCGAGCGTGCAGTGAAAGAGTTACTGGACGAGTTAGAAGCTAATCCGAAAAAGCCTTTAACAGTGCCAGCTGCACCGAGTAACTTTGGTCAGAAGTAATATGTGTTGATTTTGGTTTAACGCTAAATAACGGCTAGGCTTTTTCTTAGCCGTTATTTTTAAATGATTTTATGGGTGCTAAGACGCTTGATGTTTATATAAATGTGGAGCACACAATATGCACTTTAACTTACATATGATTGATAAAGCATAGAAAGCACGATGGTGATGTATAAAAGAGTCGTATTAATTACGGGTGGAAGTCGTGGTATAGGCGCAGCTGCAGCGAAGTTACTCGCAGAACGTGACTATGTTGTTGCAATTAACTACAAAGAAAACCATAACTCGGCAAAAGAGCTGGTAAAGTCTATTCAAGCGATAGGTGGTCAAGCCGCTGAGTTTCAAGCTGATATAAGTGATGAACAGCAAGTTGAAGCGTTATTTTCATCGGTGCTATTGAAGTTTGGCCCAATTACACATTTAGTAAATAATGTTGGTGTGTTAGCGCAGCAGCAGCGAGTTGAAAGTATGACTGCTGAGCGAATTAATCACATTTTTCAGTCTAATGTTACACCTTATTTTATTTGTGCTAGAGAAGCAATTAAGCACTTTAAAGTGCATGAAGATATGTCAAAATGTGCAATAGTCAATGTATCATCGGCAGCATCCAGGTTGGGAGGCGCTAATGAGTATGTTGATTATGCTGCGTCAAAAGGCGCCATAGATACTTTTACAACAGGGTTGTCTTTGGAACTTGCACAATATGGCGTGCGTGTTAACTGTGTCAGGCCGGGATGTATTTATACGGATATACATCGTGATGGAGGAGAAGAGGCTCGTGTTTCACGGCTAGCACCTCAGCTGCCATTACGACGTGGCGGTACGGCATTAGAAGTTGCCAATGCTATTGCGTGGTTATTAAGTGATGAAGCCAGCTATGCTACGGGTAGTTTCATCGACTTAGCTGGTGGAAAATAATTTTTTAAAGTAATAACTGGTGCTGAAAAAGAGACCATTGCTGTCTCGCACAAAGTGAGGGATCTCCCCGCATTTTATATAATTGATCGTTTGATAAAACTTTTCTGAGTTATCGCCAGTTTGTGTATCTAGGGTGAGCAATTCAATACCTTGCTTTATAGCCTCACATTCTAACGATTGCATTAGAGCAGAGGCAATCCCCTGACGCTGATATTGAGGGTGAACAAGTAGTTTTTCCACTTCGGCTCGATGCACCCCATTCGGTTTTAGACACCGAGTATAATGAACGCAACCAACTAGCGTATTATCGCAAAAATATCCAAGAAATATACGACTTGTGAGCTGCATGTCGACGGCTTCCCAATAAGCACTGAGTGGCTGTGTATTATTACAGGTATTAAACCCTAAAGATGCACCGCTTTTAATACACTGAGCAAGTAAATGAGTTAATGCTATGTTGTATTGTGCAAGAGATGTGAGTCGTTTTATATGAGAGTTCATGATGTCTGCGTGTCTTTTAGAGTTGAAAGCTGCGATTGAATATGCTCTATGTGCTTTTCTAACTTAACTTTTGCGTTATGCAAATGGTTTATACGCGATGTTGTATTGGTCTGTTGAGCGCGAATTGCACGGTAAATAGCCACTCTAGGTAGGTTGTACTTATTTGCAGCACTGCAAATAGGCAAGTGTTTATTTAACACCTCATGCAACGCGTTGTACATTGCGTCGTTTTCATTTTGTTTTGGATACATTGTGAGCACTCCACTTTTTGACTGGCGTGTGATTATCATGAATTTGCCAAATGCTGATCTCTAAGTGCCATAGCAGATGTAAAGTTTGACAAAAATTGTACATAACGTTCGCCTATATTGTAAATGTCTGAACTTTATAAGAAAAAACCATACCAACTTTTAAATTTATTATATTTCAATTGGTTATGTATTTTTGTTTTATGATATCTGGCTAATTTGCACCATTTATAGGAAATTTATATAGGATTTGCACTGAATTGTCGCATGGGGGCAAGATACTTGGTCAGTGGGGGGCTTGAGTAGGTTGATTTTCAGAGTGTGTTTGAGTGTTAAGCTTTAAAAATAAAGCGTTAAATAACAGATGGCTATTATTAAAGATGATAATTAGGTCAGTGTTGTTAGTGACTATACATTTTATTTTTTCTATTTCATTAGAAAATAGTTTTGTACGTAAGGTATGTCGCGACGTACATAGATAGAGCAGTTATAAGTTTAAAAGAGATGCAATTATGAGAATATGTATTTCAGTTATGCTATTAGTTGGTGCTCACTTACTAATAATGAAACAGCAGAGCACAATCACCCCTATTGAACCGGTTTAATTTCAATGCTTCACCTAGAAGCGGGTCGCCAATTTTACATGGGCACGTATGAAGTAACCGTAGCTGAATTTCAGCGTTTTGTGCAAGCAACAGGATACAAAGTACCGACTAAATCTCGACAAGAATTAATGTTCTAACGCAATTGCCGAGGTAACACCATGTTGTTTCAGCCATAATGGTGAAGCATTGGTTTGTAAAAATGCCAAATACTCGCTTTTGAGCTCAGGGATTGAGTGTGTCAATTGATATAACGCAAGAGCAGAATTGAGTGATACGAGCCTATTATGGGTCAAGCGGGCTGTATTAAATGCTTCTTGAAACAGCAGGCGAGCGTCATCAAATAAGTCTTGAGCTAATAACACTTGGGCTTTCAATTGCAATTGAGCAGGCTGTTTTACTGTATCATTGAATAATGCATGAGCAGATTTAAAATCCCGTACTTCAATATAATATGACACCAGCATTTCTAAGGCATTATCAAGTACCCAGTAGTTATTCGCGGTTTTGGGAATGGTTAAAATACGCTTTAAGTAGGGCAAAGCAAGTGCATTATCTTGTGTGAACAATGCAAAATGAAAATATATAATAGCCTTATTAGAGTCGCTTAAATTATGGGCTATCAATAAAGCTTGGGCTTTATTTAGCTGAGCATACTGCTGGGCAGTATTGTTTACTTTTTTTGCTAGAATTGAATATAGCATGTGAAGTTCAAATTGTGCCAAGGGCGCCTGTTGATGTTGGGCTAAAGATATAGCTTCCTCTAACACATTAAACATTTGCTCTGTATTGCCCTGTTCATAATGAAGCCATGCACTGGTATTGAAGTAGTCATATTGTAAAGGCCAAAGCGAAGTATGTTCGAGCTCTTTTCTCAATAATGTTAATCGATGAGTACTTTGTTGATGTTGCTTGCGCATTTTGTAGATCATGCCAATTAGCCACTGAGCTTGTGCTCGATAGGCTTTTTTTCCATACCCTCTGTCAGTAAGCAACCTATCTAGGTGCACCATGGCGACATCAGGCTGCTTAGCGTAAACTAAATGCTTTGCCAGTAATAGTGTTATCTGCGCATTATTTGGTGCGTGACTATGCATTGTTTCTAGCTCAGCTAAGCTAAGTGGTTTATGTGAAGAAAAAAACGATAAATCATGTAGTTGCTTAAGTTGCTCGTCTAATGCCAAACGCGCTTTTTCAGTTGTTTCTCCAAATGCATAACCTTGCCAATGACGTGTGTCATTGGATAGACCATAGTGTAAAAACACGCCTTTTTCAGAAGGGTACATATCACCCCATAGGAGCCAGTTATTGAGTGGTAGCTGTGCGTTTTCCCAGGCTTGCTGCGGCGATAAAAAATGCTGCTGATTTATATCGCTAAGGCTGATAGTTTTAATTGAAAAGTGCGCGTTATCTGCAAAAACACTGGTATTAGTCAGCAGCAACTTGCTTTGTCCATCAGTACCTTGAGCATTCGTAGCGATATATAGTGGCGTTTGTGCAGCTGGGGTTTGCCATTGAGAGGCGAGCAACAAGATAAGAAAAATAAAACTGCAGCTTATTGCTGTATATAAATAATATGGTGATTTTTTATTTTTTGTGTATTCAACAGATGGGTGATTCAGGCTATTATCGATAGGATTGGATACTGCATATTGCCACTTATAGCCTTTCTTTGAATAGGTTTTGATAGCAGCCTCTCCAAAAATTGCTCGCAATTGACTTATAGTCTGAAAGACAACTTGTTCAGAGACGACTTTATTTCGCCAAACAGCATTCATTATGTCATCTTTACTGTGAATATCGCTTGGGTTTAGTAAGAAGTATTCAAGTAATAACGTTTGATTTCGTTTTAAGACAATTAGCTCACCATTTCTATACAGTACGCGTTTATCACATGAGTATTGGTATTGAGAAAACTGTAACTCCATAGAATTTATCTGTTTTTATTACTTTGAGACTTATTATTACATAGTCTTAAAATAGATGGGAGTGATATTCATAGCTATGGCCAGCTAACAGCTCACCTTAACCATTGTTAATGGTTATAAGGAGTGATAAATGGATGGAAAAATGCGACTAAGTCAGTTTTCTAGTTGGTGCTAATTACGCTAAATCAGAAGCAGGTACTCGGTGTACTGATGCATGGAGTGTTGCATGGAATGTTGCGGTAGAGGCAAGGGTATTTGCTAATCCTATTGAACAGGATTTAAGTTATGACTTACGAGATGATGACTATTTGGAAGTTAAATTTAAGTATTACTTTTAGTAACTGAAACATTAGCACGCGAACCGATTTGAGAGGCAATAATATGATTAACCTAAATGTAATTGCCTTTACAGTGTTTTAAGCTAATTTATTCAGGTGTGTTCATAACTTTCTGATAGATAAAAAATTTGGAGGCAATGATGCTTAAACCTGTTTTTACCATATTATTTTTCTTACTAGCAGCGCCACTCATATTGGCGCTATTTATTGCGAATTCATATCATGTGGAACGAAGTGTTGTAATAGAGCAACCGGTTGAAGTGGTGTTTAATTATATTAAATATTTAAAGAATCAAGATAAATACAGTCGTTGGGCTAATATTGACCCGAATATGAAAAAGGACTATCGGGGCATTGATGCGCAAGTGGGGTTTGTATCTGCATGGCACAGTGAACACCCAGACGTAGGAACTGGGGAACAAGAAATTGTTGGTATAACACCGATGCAACGGATTGACTATGAACTCCGGTTTTTAGCGCCATTTGAAGCAACAGAACCCGCGTACATGCTTACTAAACGTATTGGTGAAACCACTGAGGTTAAGTGGGGGTTTCAAGGGCATATGAATTACCCAATGAATTTGACGTTTTTGTTTATCGATTTTGAAAAGCAGATAGGTGATGATTTGCAAGCAGGGCTTGACCAGTTAAAAATGATCCTTGAACAGTGAGTAACTCTAATACGAAGTGACGGGTATAAGACGTCTATAAAATCTGACTATTATCAAAATTAGCCATACGGCGTAGGTGTTTTTTAGTTCAAGGGCAGCAGTGGGAAAGCTTTTGGCTCTCCCATATATCGTTGTTATAGAGTTTGCTTGTTAAATGTAGAGTTCGTTTTACAATCACCTATTTCGCTAAATCGATGTTGATGGCCCTGTGTTTCCGGCGTGATGTCATAAATAGGACCAGACTCAACGCGGTAATTGTTTCCTTTGAAGCTAAACGTATCTCCCTGAGTGTAAATGGTCGGGTATCCTTGCCATGATGAGTTGCACGCATCACATTTTGGCAGTACTTGAGCTATGGCATTTAATAGTTGATGCTCTGAATCTCTGCTGTCTTGATGTAACTCCCAAATAAATACACCAGGGTAGTTATTGTCTTTTACATATTGCGATTTCTTTTGAATGAGTTTTGGGGTTTCCCAGTACCAATGAATATTATCGTCAATAGCATGACCTGAATTAAAATCAAGACCTAAATTTCTGACTAAATTTTCGACAATGTAATCTGTGGTAACGATGTTTACTTGATCACTTTGTCCATTCACAAAACCTTTGTGGTAAAAGGGGAGACCGAGTAGAGTTTTCTCTCTCGAGTATTTTTGCGCCATGCTATTGATGCCTGGAATATTCGACTCCAAACCCATTTTCGTATATAGCCACGCACTGTGGTGATCAATAAACGACCCTGGCCATTGTCCCGTAAAGTTGTATGCCATAAAGCGAATGTAGTCAGCATAAATATCTAAGTCAGTGTGATAATTTGGTCCACTCCAAAACCCTGCCTCCACATCGGTGCCTAAGCCGATTTCGCTGGGTAATAGTTCATGCAACCGTTTTAACAGATAGAGATGATTACTGCTTTCAATTGGGTTTGGCTGTTCATAGGTAGAGAAATGTTCCCAATCGATATCTATGCCGTCTAACTGATGCCGTATTGCATAGTGTGTGATATTTTCCGCCAGTGTATCTAGATCCGATTTAGTCAGGTTTAAAAAGTTTACGCCCGCGCCCCCAATAGATAAGATAACACCAACATTGTTACTGCGACCAAAATGCAAAGCATCATTAATGTGGGAGTCTACTAAGCTGGTATCCAGCCCACCGCCTTCAGTTGGGAAAGCAAATGCTAATATAATATGCGTTAAGGCATCGCTATTGAGCTCTTCTATTGCCAACGCACCACCGAGTGGGTATTGCCAAGTAGCATAGTAGCCTTCTACTCGCGGACATTGAGCTGCGTGACTGTTAAATACTGCGCCTAGGCAAAATGCCAACAAAGTTCTTTGTATCATTGTATATTTCCTTTACATGTATATGTTATTCCGCTGTTAGCGTGGCTGTTTTTTGAGCTAGTTGCAATAGGATTGAATACCGACGTTGGTCTAAGGTTTATAGTTAAATTACCTCGTATTACGAAATGGCTTTGAGTGTATATTGCGAGTTAAACTTTTGTTTAGATAGGAGTCAGTTGTTGGCCGATGAGCGACTAAGTACTTGGATGTGCAAGGTCTGTTCTTTTATGCTCATTTTTTAAATTAATAATGCCAAATTTTCAACATTATTCGCAGTACATCTCTATGTTAATCGCTTATATTTTATTTAAAACAACTTATTTCCATTTAAAATCAATGCACTGAAAGTTGTTGTGAAATTTTATTATGATATTTTTTATTTCATGTATCATAAGTGAGGTTTTAAAAAGATGTTTATTTATTATGAACTTATATTAAATTATTTCAGTGTGGACGCTATTAATTTACTCTGATGTATTTTTACTCTTTGTAAGAGATAAATGTTAAGTTAAACACTTAAAATACAATAAATTAACAATTATGGAGTGATAGGCTTTAGTTTAAAAGAGTCTGTGGTATTACACCAATGAAAAAACTAAAGGAATGAAAATGAGTAAGCATATTAAGCTCTTTGGAATAGGGTTATTATTTTCTGGTCATAGTGTGTTGGTAACAGCTCATGAGCTACCGCAGATTGATGTAAATGCAGATGTTGAATGGCATAATATTGTAACTTTGACAAAAGATTTAGTGGATAAAAAAGAAAAGCACAATCAGGCGCACAGTGGCGTGTATATAAACTCATATGGACTCTCTCGATTTTGTACGGATAGTAGCCTAAAACACACCCTTTCTGATGCGTCAGGGTTTATTACGGCAAGCCCTAGTTGGGCAATTAAAAATTCATTGGATTTAAACACACAGGTTAGAAAAAGTGATTGGACAAGTCGCTCGCATTACTCAAGTGCAAACTCTCCGAGTGGTTATGATGGGCTTGAGTCGGCGTATTATGCCTTTATGTCCAATCATTCAGGTACTTATAATAATAATTGGCTGGCACCACTTAGTGTTGAAGAAAATGGTTCTTGTCATATTTTTTCTAGTCAAATGTCACCAGGTACTGTTAATTTAAGGCATTTATTTATAAGTGGGTGCTGTAGTGTAATTAAAGGTGAATGCTCTTCAAATAAGAAGAAAGCGAACATACTAAATAATAAGTTTACTTCTGCGGTTGAACAGTCGAGTCCAGTATCCTCATCTGTGTTACAAACACCAGATAAAACATGGGCTAGCAGAGCTAAGGGGGTGAATTGTATTTATGGCGTTAATGGTTACCAAAATGATTGGGGGCATTACGGTAGTTCATTCTGGAATAAGTGGAATCGTGTCGGAGTTCAAAACAAAGATGCGTGGTTTGATGCAATTGATGCCGGAGATAAAAGTGCATTGGGTGGCATGATATGTTTTGGTCCAGATGCACGTGAAAAGCTCTATAGTACAGAACTTTCATTAATAAAAAGCACCGGCTCACACTGGTCATACATTGTTCAAGAATTCTCTAAGCGTGCTGCACCGATTAAGAAGTCAAATCAGTACTATACACTCTATCCCTACATATCTTTAGAAAATAAGTTTGACGTAACGGGTTTGTTGACGTCTAGTATTGTGCCAGCCCAAGCAAAAATTTTCTCGATGCCTCAGGAGAGAGCGGTAAGCCTTGCAATATCTCTCATAGATAAGCAGCTCACATCTAAAAAAGGAATAGGTTGGCAAGTATACCAAATTAAAGATGAGCGTTATTCTGAGGCATTTGGTGCCAATGATAGGTTGGTTGCAAAGCGGATTGCATTTAGTAAAAAAGTGGGCGATGCATGGATAGTAACACCTGATGTTATGCCTGCTGTAAAGTTAAATGCGAACGATATGGCAGTGTCACATGCTGGGTTGGCATTCGATATAAATATTCCTGAAAATACTAGTTGGGAGATTTCAAGTAAGTATAAGCAAAGCCTGTTAGCTCAGGCAGAAACTAAAATGGTAGAAAAAATTAAAACGGAAAACACGACAAAAAATTGGCAAAATTATGAAATCGAAGTGGTATCTAGTGAGTTTGGGTATGACATAAGGTTACAAGATAGCAAAGGTCGGATCCCACTTCGGATATTTGGACGCGTGTTGTTGAAAGAAAAGTCATCAATGGTTACTCCAAAGCTTCAATTAATATCTGTTGGCTTAAAATAGCTGAAACTATGAATTATGACAGATATCGCCTTCTACAGAGCCAAAGGAGGTAAGTAATCATTTTGATTGTTAAAGCTTCACCCTCGCAATTTAGGGTGGAGCTTTGCTGTTTAAAGAACTAAATCGTCACCCTCTGATTGGGTTCTTTGAAAACCCCACATGTGATATATAATTGTTAAACTTACTTATTAAAATTTGAAGTCGTAATTTATGATACTCACCATGCTATGTATAGAGTGTACTTTCACTCGAAAAGTACCCCATAATACCGAAGATTTATTTATAGGTGTTTTGGGTGTTCTATGAAAGAATCGATGCAGTCGGTGGGAGCTTTAGCTTGTAAAATTGGTGAATCATTTAAGACGATTGGTTGATTACAAGAAGTATAATTAAGCGAATGGCAATGATTTGGCTAAATGGCGGTGTTCATGCGTTTAATGGATCATCAGTCATATGGAGAGTTACTCATATTGACTGTAATGCTTGTAGTTGTAAGTCCAATAAAGAGCGGGAAAGGGGCAACAAAAAACCGCTATTAAGCGGTCTTTTTGAGATAATAGAGGGTTGTTTAAAAGTTAAACAACGCCACGCGGTAAACGACAATCATGGTCTTTACGAGCAAGTTCTACAATCCAAAGCTCTTCAGCGGTGTAACCTTCTTCATTCTCTTTTATCACGATGAAAGGGGCTTTCTTAGTTGTCGCTGGAGCAACGGCTTTCTTTGTTTTAGCTTTTTTAGCAGGCGCAGCTTTGCTAGGGGTCGCTGAACCTGAAGATAGTTCTTCAGTGAGTGCTGCAACGTCAGCAAGGCGCATGTTTTTGCCACCATCAATGCTATACCAGCCTGGCTTGGTTTCTATTTCTGGCTTTTTACCATGGGCAGCTTCATAAGCTACTTCAAAAGCGCTTAATACTTCAGTTTTATCTAGTTTACTCATCGTAGATCCTAGTCGTTTTATACGCGGATATGCGGGATTAAGATTTAAAGAGTAGTTATACCCATATTTGGGCAATTTTTCAATTTTTTACGATTTTTGCTTCCAATTAGCTCGATTTGACGCCAAAATTTGCGATTATTTTCTACAAAATAGTGGGTACGTCATGAAGCGTTCAGAATTCACACAAATCTTAACTGAGTTACTTAAACCGAGTGCAATTAAAGATTTTGCACCAAATGGATTACAAGTAGAAGGCTCAAACGTAGTTAATAAGGTAGTGACAGGGGTAACCGCCAGTCAAGCGCTGATTGATGAGGCAATTTCACTCGGTGCGGATACGATTTTGGTTCATCATGGCTATTTTTGGAAAGGAGAACAGCAAACAATTACAGGTATGAAAAAACGTCGTATTGCCAGTTTGTTAGCGCATGACATTAATTTATTTGGTTATCATTTACCGCTCGATATTCATCCTGAACTTGGCAATAATGCGCAACTTGCAAACTTGTTGGATATGGAGGCGGAAGGTGGCTTAGAAAGTGGGCCAAATAGTGTTGCTGTTAGAGGACGGTTACAAACGCCTATAATGGCTGATGAGTTTGCGCAGAAAATAGCAAAGCTGCTAAAGCGGGAGCCGCTAGTTTGTGCGCCTAGAGCAAAGAAAATAGAAACCATAGCTTGGTGCACAGGTGGTGGTCAAGGTTATATTGATTTGGCTGCTGAACAAGGAATAGACGCGTATTTAACCGGTGAAGCATCAGAGCAAACGATACACAGTGCTAGAGAACAAAATATAGATTTCTTTGCTGCGGGCCATCATGCAACAGAGCGTTATGGCATTAAAGCACTTGGTGAGTATTTAGGTAGGCAGTATGGCTTGGATGTGACGTTTGTTGATATAGATAACCCCGTTTGATGGGGTTATATCAACAAAAAGGGGCTATAGAGCTTCAGGGTCGAGCGCTCTAATGAGTGAAATCCAAAGCTTACCTAACCATTCATGACAATGTGTGGTGACTGCATGTAACACGCTAGCTTGGGCGATAAATTGTCTTGATGAAGTGTGCTTAGAAAATGAGTAGAATTGTGTTGGGGCTGTTATAACTGAAACACCTTGCGCTTGGAATAAATCAATGGCTCTGGCCATATGGCTTGCCGAAGTCACTAATGCGACTTGCCTATCAACTAAATGGGGAGCTAAGAGTCTGGCCTCATCTTTGGTATCTAAAGCTTTTGGGCTCTGCTTAATACGGTTCGCTTTAACCCCCAAAGAAATAGCAGCTTTTGACATTAATGTGGTGTTTGAATGTACCCCAGAAACAATTAACTCTGCCCGCGGATAGTGCTTTGCGAGTCTGAGTCCTTCAACTAACCTTGCGAGTGCGCATCCGTTAAGTTGTGTATTACTTGGCAATTGAGAATTTGGGTAAGCCCCACAGCCCAAAACCACAATTTTATCTAAATGCGCATATTGAGATAGCTTAAATGGTTTTAGCGCTTTTTCCTGGGGCGTAATGATTAAAGCTGCGATATGAGGTGTGCTGATAGACCATAGGGACAATATCAGAACCCAACAGGTTAAATATGATTTAATGTGAGTTTTATTTATAAAGAATAAGCAAAAAGCAATGAGTAGGAGTGTAAATGGCAGAGGCATTAACAAGCTGCCAATAATATTTTTTAATTCGAACATATGAGAACCCAACCTTGGATGTTGGGTTATAGTGTATTAGAGTGGCGTTGATATGAACAGGTTAGCGAACATTGTTAAGCTTGCAGGTGTTTAAAAAATGACGATAAACAGGGTTATCTTTCATATTTTTCTTCATTGCTAAGAACATCGGCCTATTTAAGCCCAACGCACCTAATGGGATTGATTTAATTAACCCCTGACTTTCATAAGGTGTTACTAACCAATCAGGTAATGCCGCCACGCCCATCCCGGCACTAACTAGTTGGAATATTAATAAGCCTTGATCGACTGTTTTTAAAGTTCCATCAAACCGTGCATTTTGTATAAAGTGCTTGAAAATATCTTGGCGTTCTTTTGGAATGGGGTATGAGATGATAGTTTCATCTTTTAAGTCAAGCGCAGTAACATAGGCTTTTTTCGCCAGCTCATGATCCGGTGCAACTATTAATTTCAACTTGAAGTCAAACAGGTGTGCATACTCTAGTTTATCTGGCTCGCGAATGTCAGATGTCAGTACTAGGTCCAATTCGTCATCCATAAGGTCTGGAATGGCATCGTAACTAAAGCCTCGTTCGTAATCGACTTTAATATCAGGCCAAAAATTGTTGAACTCTTTAATAGTAGGTAATAGCCAATGAAAACAAGCATGACATTCAACACTAAGTCGTAGCTGAGAAATAGGTTGGTTCAAGCTTTCTTTTAGCCGACATTTGGTGGCCTCGACTCTTGGCAGAATTTCGCCAGCTAATTCTAAAAGCAGCATGCCCTGAGGCGTAAATCGCACGGGTTGTGTTTTCCGTTCGAATAATTGGCAATCAAGCTTGTTTTCGAGATCTTTAATTTGATGTGACAAAGCAGATTGCGTTAAAAATAATTCACGCGCAGTGTTAACTAATGAGCCTGTTTCTTTCAGAGTAGATATGGTTTTTAGGTGTTTTATGTCTATCATCTTCAATAAATCTCATTTATATAGTGAGTGAAACTCAAATTATGACCAAGCAGCATGGTTAACATCGCCATAATAGAGGTTGGCCGTCTATAAAACCAGCGTGCAGTGATTAATTTATAACAAAATCACTATAGCACCAATTTTGACAGCGTTGTCATTTTTATTTTAACTTTTTTGCAAAAAATTCAAATTAATTTTGTTCATGTTGTATTTGGTGGGGCATGAGTTGCAATCAATTCAATCACCACATGCTGGTTTTGATCATTAATAGATAAAAAGAGGTGAATTGTATGGTATCGGTTTAAAAAT
Organism: Pseudoalteromonas sp. MMG005; assembly: GCF_018101015.1. NCBI lineage: Bacteria > Pseudomonadati > Pseudomonadota > Gammaproteobacteria > Alteromonadales > Pseudoalteromonadaceae > Pseudoalteromonas > Pseudoalteromonas sp. MMG005. Next base: position 123,235 of record NZ_JAGJEK010000010.1, read on the forward strand.
ACGATGGGAGTAGGAAGCGTGATAGGTAGCACGCAGAGCCGAGTTTGGTTAATAACATGATTAATGAAGAGCTAGCCTCTATAGTTACAGAGGCTTTTTGACTAAGAAAGCGATGCGCCGCTCTCATAGGATAACGTATATATTTTTTATATAGACAGCGCTACTTCCGTATGTTTTATCAATAGTGCCATTGCTTTTTGTGCTGGTAAAGGTTTTGAAACGAGATACCCCTGTCCTAATTGACAGCCTTTTCGTTTTAATAACGCCCATTGTTTTGGGTTTTCTATTCCCTCCGCGACAACATTTAACTTAAGCGATTCAGCGAGAGACAAAATAGCATCAACCAGAGGGTTTTCTTTGTTCGTCAGTTTATCTATGAAGCTTTTGTCAATTTTTAACGTATGGATAGGTAATTGGTGTAAGTACCCTAATGCAGAATAACCAGTGCCAAAGTCATCAAGATATAACTTAACGCCTAAAGGCGCTAACCCGTGAATTATTCGTGTCGCAAGTGTCAGGTTTTCGATCAGGCCCGACTCTGTGATCTCAAGACATAGAGTACCGTTAGGTAGTTGATACTTAATGTACAATGAACGCATAAAATCGACAAAATCTAAACTCGCAAAGTGGCGAGATGAGACGTTAACGGTGATTCTAATCGTAGGGTTTCCGGCACGTCGCCATTGTTGTAATTGTGCAGCAGCAACGTGCAGCAAGTGCAAATCTAAGTCGATGATTTGACCTGTATGTTCCGCTATGGGAATAAAATCGTCAGGGGAAACTAATCCGGCTTTTGGGTGGTGCCAACGAACCAGTGCTTCAAAACTAACGATATGAGGCTGATTGAGCGTAAATATAGGCTGAAAATAGAGTTCAAATTCATCATTTTTAATCCCATGCTGCAAGTCATTTTCGATATCAGCTTGACGTTTTAGCTTTTTACGCATTGCATTATTAAAATAACGAACGCGACCTCTACCAGAAGATTTAGCTTCATACATGGCGGCATCAGCTTGTTGTAGTAACCCAATGGCGCTGTCGGTTGCTTCATTGGTAAATGCAACTCCAATACTGCCAGATGCCTGTAAAATGTGACCATCAATGTGCAACGGTTTTGCAATGGCGCTGTTTATTCGCTCTAATGCAGTCTCAACTTGTTGCTTATCTTGTACATTTTCCATAAAGATGGCGAACTCATCTCCCCCTAAACGTGCAAACGTGTCTGTACGCCTAATGCTTGATTGGATAGCGTTAACGATAGCAATTAAAAAATGATCGCCAACGTCGTGACCTAATGCATCATTAATACTTTTAAATCGATCTAGGTCTAAATACAGTAGGCAGTGCAAATTTGGCTCAGAAGCTCTTTCATGAGATAAAATGGCATGTTTGATCCTTTCTAGCAGGAGATAGCGGTTTGCTAGCCCTGTGAGCTCATCATGCAAGGCTCTATGCTCTAAAGCTTGTCGAGATAATTGCCTATCAATAGCCATACTAACTTGACGGCTTATATAGGTTAGAATCGATAAGTGGTGACGATTAAAGGCTTTATTGTTTCGGTAGCTTTGTATTACTATGACACCTTGATACTGGGTATTAACCGTAAATGGCACGCCTAACCATGAACGTGGAGAGCGTCCCACCATTTTAAAGTCCCCAGAAGCAATATGCTGCTCAAACTCTTGATGGTTACACAATAATGGGCGGGCGCTATTTATAATGAAATAGGAGGCTGTATCCTTTAATTGAGCTTTTGATACTTTCTGAGATGCATTGCATTTAACTTCACTTTCAATTAAATAGCTAATTTCCAATACATCAATTTGCTTATCGTATAAAGCAATAAAAAAGTTCTCGGCCGGTAACTGGCTATTAATTATTAAATACAAATCATCATAAAATGCATCTAAATCCTCAGATTGATACGCAATATTCGCTATTTTAAGTAGTGATTTTTCTAGTTGCTGTGCCTGATTTAGCTGCTCTACAGTTTGTGTTAAATGATTAAGTGTTCTAACTTGATTTATTTTTGCACTGAGTAAGTGAGCGACAGTAGATAGGATTTGTAAATGTCCGTCAGTGAAATAGTTTTGTTCAGGGTGCTCACAGTCGATCACGCCAAGCAGTTGCTCTTCATAAATCAATGGCACACATAGCTCAGATAAAGCAGGCCTTGAGTCTGCGATATATTTGGGTTCATTAGATACATCAGCAGAAACAAATGCTTTTCTTGTTCTTGCAACGTAACCCGTGATCCCTTGTGCTATTGGAATACGTGTTTGGGTTATTTGATAGTTAGTATTTTGATGCGACAGTCCCATACTGGCAACTTCTTCTAAATATTCACTATGTTCGTCTGATAGATAAATAACGCAGTCGACAAACCCCAGTCGGCTAACTACTTGAGAAGTTACATAATCAAATAGCTCATCTAACTGTGTGATCTGCAGTAATGAAGATGAGAATTGATTTATGATGCTGAGCTGTTCGGTTTTTGATTCTAGTTTTTTGTGTGAAAGCATGCTCATAACTCATATTTGAGAGTGCGCATAATTTATCGTACTTAAGAGTGAAACAACATGTTTTTAAGTGAAAAAGTTATTTAGCCTGTAAAACTATGCAAACAGTCATCCTTCTTTAAATATAAAGCGGATGTGAAATACTTTACTAACGGCCCTTAACTGCCTATGATCGGGCAAATTCAGCAGTGGAAAAGAGCAATGACTAGCACAGTAACTACCCTCACTATTACTCGCCCAGATGATTGGCATGTACATTTACGCGATGGCGTACAGTTAAAAGATACGGTACGAGATATTAGTCGCTATATGGGGCGCGCTATTATAATGCCAAATTTGGTGCCTCCAGCAACATGCACAGAAACCGCACTCTCTTATCGAGATCGTATTTTAGCTGCTGAACCTCAAGGTGATTTTCAGCCTTTAATGGTGCTATACCTTACAGATAAAACAACACCGCAAGAGATAAAAAAAGCAAAAGCAAGTGGCCATATTGTGGCGGCTAAATTATACCCTGCAGGTGCAACGACTAATTCGGATTCAGGTGTTACAGACATTGAGAATATCTACCCAGTGCTGGAAGCAATGGAAGAAGTTGGTATGCTTTTATTAGTACATGGTGAAGTAACAGACTCATCAATTGATATTTTTGACCGTGAAAAGATCTTTATTGAAACTAAATTGTCTAAAATCGTCGATACGTTTCCAAATTTAAAAGTGGTGTTAGAGCATATTACAACTCAAGATGCTGTAGAGTTTGTTAAAGGAGCTTCGGATAATGTCGCAGCCACAATAACGGCGCACCACTTATTATATAATCGCAATCATATGCTTGCTGGTGGGATCAGACCGCATTATTATTGTTTACCAATATTAAAGCGTAACACGCACCAACAAGCGTTAATTGAAGCAGCAACAAGTGGTAGTCAAAAATTCTTTTTAGGTACAGACTCGGCACCGCATGCGAAAGATAAAAAAGAAGCGGCGTGTGGGTGTGCTGGTGCTTATACGGCTCATGCTGCTTTAGAGCTTTATGCTGAAGCGTTTGAAGCTGTTGATGCACTTGATAAATTGGAAGGCTTCGCAAGTCATTTTGGCCCGGACTTTTATGACTTACCGAGAAACACCGACACTATTACTTTAACAAGATCGCCTTGGAAAGTACCAGAAAGTTACCCGTTAGGCGGAGCTGATGTGGTTCCTATCAAAGCTGGTGATATGATTGATTGGTTAATTACTGAATAGTCATTAGTTTTTAATAGCATCGTACCCAAAAAGTGCGCTTTTTTTTTATCCTAAGTCGTTTTATTTTAGAATAAATGGGACTTGGTTTGTACAGAAAGCCAGTTTATATGTTAGGCTAGCTATGCTTTGAGTTTTTGCAATTCAATGGATGTAAAAGTTGCGGTAAAGAATAATGTACTTGTAGTTACCGGTTAGGTACTTACACTTGGTAACATTAGTATGATCTGCTGTATTTATTATTCCGATGTGTTGATAAGCAAACTCAGGGAGGAAGCCATATTGGCAAGTGTTAATTTTGATTTGATCTACAGGAATAATAGGTATGTCTACTTCTAAAACAGGTAAAGTAAAGTTTTTCAATGAATCTAAAGGTTTTGGTTTTATTGAACAAGAGAATGGTCCTGACGTGTTTGTACACTTCAGCGCTATTTCTGGTGACGGTTTCCGTACTCTGACTGATGGCCAAGCGGTATCTTTTGATGTTAAGCAAGGTAAAAAAGGTCCAGAAGCTGAAAATGTAGTTGCTGTATAAGCCTGCTTTAAATTGGAGTAACAGCCTTGTTACTCCTTTATCATTTTATTCTTTCCTAACTACTCTTATTATTATATCAAATCACTTATAATTATTTGCTTTATTATTTTTATATGTAAAAATAATAAAGAGATCAGTTAATTTTATTTCTGATTAATATATTACCGTTTGTAGGTAAATTTATATCCTTATCAATACAAGAGAACTGCCAATGCGTGAAATTAAATCTTTTATTAAGTCTGCGAGTTTTAACGAGCTAGAGAAAGCTGCTGAATTAATCAACGAAGCAATAGATAGCCAGCGTGAACAACAGCAAGTAAAAGACGAAGTATTAGCACTTATCAAGGAAAAAGGGTTAACCCTTGAAGATTTAGTCGGTGGCGTTCAATCGGACAAGCGCGCAAAAGTAAAAGCTAAATATCGTATAGAAAAAGATGGTCAAGTTTTTGAATGGACAGGCCGAGGGAAAACACCAAAAGCTTTTGCTGACGTTAACTTAGACGACTATACGATCTAATTTAGCTTAGTTATATTATTTTCTACGCTCGCTTAGCATAAGCGAGCGTTTATTTTTGTGGCATCTAAGCTGCTAGGAGGTACCATTTACACGCTTAGGCCTTACCAACAAGACGCTGTTAATAATACTATATCCCACTTTAAGAAATGTAATGATGCTGCAGTAATTGTTTTGCCTACGGGTGCGGGTAAGAGTTTAGTGATTGCGGAACTTGCACGATTAGCAAAACATAAAATTCTCGTTTTAGCCCATGTTAAAGAGCTGGTACAACAAAATGCTGAGAAATATATGAGCTTTGATCTGCAAGCGAGTATATTCTCTGCTGGACTAAAAAAGAAGTCACTTGAAAAGCAAGTTACATTTGCGAGTATTCAGTCGATTGCAAAAAACTTAGACTTATTACAAGATTTTTATTCATTGATAATTATTGATGAATGTCATCGCGTAAGTGAAAGTGATGACAGCCAATATCAACAGGTGATCCAGCAAATTAAACGCTTTAATACGGATTTAAAAGTGCTGGGGTTAACAGCAACACCATATCGCTTAGGTATAGGTTGGATATACTATCAGCATTATCACGGATTTATACGTGGTGCAAAGGACTCACCTTTTAAACGGTGTATATATGAACTACCGTTACGCTACATGATTCAAAATGGGTATTTAACACCGCCTAATGAAATTGATCCAGCATCAACAAACTATGATTTTTCAGCTTTAAATACAAATGCATTTGGTGGTTATGCTGAGTCAGATATGAATAAATTACTATCAGCTCAAACGCGTGCCACAAAAAGTATAATCGGTCATATAATTGAAAGTAGTCAAAACCGCCAAGGGGTGATGATATTCGCTGCAACGGTTATGCATGCGAAAGAAATTACAGGTTATTTACCAGAAAATAATACGAAGTTAATTATTGGTGATACAAAGAACACAGCCCGTGATGAGATAATAAAAGAATTTAAAAATAAGAAAATTAAATATCTAATCAATGTTTCTGTATTAACTACGGGTTTTGATGCGCCACATGTCGACTTAATTGCTATTTTAAGGCCAACGGAATCCGTTAGTTTATACCAGCAGATAATAGGGCGAGGGCTTAGGCTTGCAGATAATAAGCAAGATTGTATTGTATTGGATTATGCTGGAAATGATTTTAACCTTTATCACCCAGAAGTCGGCTCAAAGAGACCAAATCCAGACAGTGAGCCTGTTCAAGTTCTGTGTCCTAGTTGTGGCTTTGCGAATGTTTTTTGGGGAAAAGTGGATGACGGTGGCAAGCTGATTGAGCATTATGGGCGTCGCTGTCAGGGGCTATTGGATGATGGACAGTCACAGCAACAATGTGATTTCCGCTTTAGGTTTAAGGAGTGTGATAGCTGTGGCGCGGAGAATGATATAGCTGCGCGTCAATGTAACCAGTGTGATGCTGTAATGGCTGATCCTGATGATAAATTACGCGCTGCACTCAATTTAAAAAACGCGATGGTGCTGCGTTGTTCTGGTTTATCTGTTATTCAACTTAAAGAGCAATTGATAAAAGTCAGTTATTATGACGAGGATGGTGCTTGTTGTGATGAAGTTTATGATTTTTCTAATAAAAAAAGTCGTTATGTATTCCATCGATATTATAGTCGACGTGTTAAAGGATGTTATTCTCAGGTTAATTGGAGCTATGCAGAAGAGGTTGTGGCTGCAGGTAAAGAGTTATTAGCCCCAGACTTTGTTATTGCAAAACAGCATAAAAAATATGGCTGGCAAGTCAGTGAAAAAATCTTTGATTATGAAGGGAGCTATAGAAAAGCCGATAAATCATAGCGCATCAAATGTTATGTTGGCTGCATCCTTGCATCCAGCTATGTTTATTCTGGTGCCATAATACCCCAACCGTCACCATAACCTTCGTGGGCATTGGCGATACTTTCGATATATTGCTCTGTTTGACCTAATAATTCATGAACTGGCACCATTTTTACTGATGTCACAACTTCCCAAATACCAGTATCTGGACATTGTTGTAACTGCGTTGTGGGGCTGAGCTCATCATTGGCAATAACTTGAGCAAATTTATCAGCTTGAAGTTTTTGCTCAAATAAGATGAAAAAATCGACGTTATGAAATTGTGTTAAATCTATACCGGCTTCAGCGATTTCACTGAGCAGCTGGCCATTATCATCGTCCGGAAATTGCATGTTTTTATCCACTTTAACTAATTATCTATATTGTCGGTGATCCGTTATAAAATAAAAAGAGGGATCTGTAAATTTTCACAGAGACAATGCGATATTGTTCATAGGGGGTTGATCTATCGTATGATAGTATTACTTTTTGGTCATAACGATGGAACTACATTAAGTGTTAAAGCAGTTACTTGTTTGTTTTTTGGTGATTAATGCTTTGTGGGGGAATGCGACTAATGCGCAAAGTGGCACACAACTGCAGACTCTGAATATTAAAGGGGTTGACCAAGCTGTAGAAGAAAATGTTACGGGTTTTTTACAGCCTTTTCTAGCGCGGCCATTTGGAGTTGCAGATTATACGCTTGCGCGAAAAGAAGTTGAAACAGCGTTACAGGCGTTAGGTTACTACTTTAGTGAAATTAAGTTGCAATTGATTGATGAAAAGCAAACCTTGTTGGTGACAATAAACCTTAAAAAACGGTTGTACTGGCATGATATAGAGATAAGCATAATTGGGGACGATGCTGAGCGAGACCCTGTTATTCAAAAGCTAGTCTCAACGGTTCCTTTGAAAAATGGCGCTGCTGTAAGGCACGATGAATACCAGCAAACCAAAGCGCAGCTAGAAAGCACATTGTTACAACGTGGCTATTTTGATTTTAAATGGGCTCAAAGCCGATTGCAAATAGATAAAGCGCGTAGACAAGCGAACGTGATTTTACATATCAATACAGGGATTCGATATCGCTTTGGTGATATTAAGGTGAGCGGTGCACCTAAAGCGGAACAATATATTCGTAATTTATCACCTTTTAAGCGCAATTCAGAATATCGTACTCACTTGTTGTCAGATTTCAACTTATCACTGAATGCAACACCGTACTTTTCGTCGGTCAAAGTTTATCCTTTATTAAAAAGTCGTCACAACGGATTAGTACCGATACGTATTGATGTGCACGAAAAACCGGGAAATAGCTTTGAAGTAGGTGGAGGTTATAGTACTGACTTAGGCGCGAGAGCAAGGTTTAAGTGGTCTAAGCCTTGGATCAGTGAAGATGGTCATTTCGTAGAGAGTAACTTATCATTATCTCAGCAATTACAAGATATTACAGCTAGTTATACTATTCCAGTGGACAACCCAAATGATGACATTTGGCGGGTTTTAGGTGGTTATCAGCGTCAAGATGAAATTAACGATAAAGTAGAAACGACTATTTGGAATATTCAGCTTCAGCGTCAATGGTTAACTGAACATGGGTGGGTGCGCACTGCTTTTATCAAGCGAGAGCATGAAACGACTAAACAACAAAACACCGAGCTGCTCGAAACTGAAATGCTTATTCCAGGGGTGAGTTATGCTAAGAAACAATCTCAGGGTGGAGCGTTACCATACTGGGGTAATGAGCAATTATTTTCTATTGAGGTTGCCAGCGATTCAGTCATTTCATCTACTTCATTACTTAAGTTAAATTGGAACAATGCGTGGCTACGAAATTATGATACAAAGCATCTATTTTATGGTCGCATTGATGTGGGTGGAATTTTGGTTGATGACATCAAAGCAGTTCCGTTTAATATGCGATATTTTGCAGGTGGAGACCAGAGTGTACGTGGCTTTGCATATCAAAGTATCGGCCCAAGAGAAGATGACGGTACCCTGATTGGTGGCAAGTATAGGGTAACCACGACAGCAGAATACAATTATCAGTTTTTGCCTAATTGGCGCACCGCAATATTTGTAGATGCTGGTGCTGTCGCAAATGGCCCTTTAAAAAAATGGTCTGTTGGTGCCGGTTTTGGTCTGCGGTATCTAACACCCGTAGGGCCGATCAGATTAGACCATGCTTGGGGATTGAGTAAAGATAGTAAAAGCACCCGCTTGAGTATAGTAATAGGCCCAGAAATTTAATGTTGAATAAATTTAAAAAATACCGTTTTTCGTATACGTGCGCAGTACTCATCGTAATTGTCGTCAGTATTTTCTTTACTGTACCAGGTAACCACTTGTTATTGGCGAGTGTAAGCAAATTAGTGCCGGGGCTTGAAGTGAGTGTTGTCAATAGACGCATATTCTCTGGTGGTGATATTAATATAGATTATCAAACACAGCAGTTTGATTTTGAAGGCAAGAATGTAAACATAGAATTGTCATGGTTTAGTTGCGCAACGGTCTGTGTGTCTGTTGTAGCACAACAACTGGATATGACGTTACATAACCAGAAACTGAGTGGCACTGAAAATAAATCGACGCGGGAGTCCATAAACGTTGAAGCGAGGGAGCAAATTTCGGCACCTGTTGATATCGTATTAGAATTGCTTTCAATTAAAAAATTATCAGTCACAACGCCAGAAGCAAAGGTGCTGTTAACAGATACCCATCTTGTCGCGGATTGGATTAATAATACCCTGAAAGTACATGTTTTGCATTTGAATAATGTTTCGGCAATATTACCTGAGCAGTCAGCGCCAAGAGATGAGACGAAAATGACGGCTTTGCCTGTGTTTAAAGTATTTGAACTATTTATACCAATGGCGGTTAAGATCACACAACTTAACATCGATAATGTGGTGATAGAGAAAAGCAGTCAGCAACATGTTCTTTCTGATATTGCGTTATCGGCCAAATTGCACGGCACAGCAGTACTGTTACGTGATATGACCTTGGCTTATCAGCAGTTCGTTTTACGCTCAAATATCAACTTGGATACAGAAGAACAGTGGAACATTAGTAGCTTTACCACGTTAACATCCCCACATGGTTTGTTGTCTCTTCAAACTGACGGGAGTTTGAACGACTTGAATATAGGGGTGACAACTCAAGGAGGAGTCGCCAGTAAAGTAAATAGCCAAGTTGACATGACGACATTAAATTGGCCATTTAAAATTAATGGGGTGATTGAGCAACAAAGCGATTTCATAACACCGTTAGAATTAGTTGGAGATGTGTCTGCTGGCCGTATTTATTTAGCTGGCACTGGGAATGCACAGCAATATGTTATCGACTTAAATGGTAAAGCCAGTGCATCTCTACTGGGGAGCATTGAAAGTAAGGTCCAGCTAACAGGGTCTATGGGTCATATCGATATCTCAGAAGCTCAATTGCAGATAGAGCAGGCGCAAGCTAATGTGAGCGCAAAAGTTCAATGGCACAATGAGCTGATGATTGATATCCGGGGGAGCCTTAAGGCGTTGCCGTTAGGGGTGTTTATTGATGATATAAATACACAGTTGAGCGGTGAGTTTAAAACCCAAATTATGCAAAAAAATAACGCTTGGGAGCTGTTTGTACAGCAGCTATCTCTCACAGGTATCGTTCAGGAAAAAGCGCTTAAAGCGGATATTAAGTTAAAAATTAATGAGCATGGTTATGGTTCTATTGATGAACTTTCTTTACGTTATGGAAAAAGTGTATTCAATTTACAAGGGACATTGGCAGAACAGGTTGAATTAGATGGGCTGTTTAATCTTGACCATACACGCGATAAGCTCTTGCCAGTAGACGCTGTAATGCACGGCACATTACGAGTGCTAGGTACACATAAAAGCCCACATATTTTTTTGAACAGTGATGCTACGCGGATAAGTCATCAGCAATTTGAATTGAATAATGCCAATATATTCGGTGAAATCAACTTGGCTCAACAATGGCAAGGTGCGATAAAGGTGAGTGTGGCAGAGCTTGTTACCGAGCAAGAAAAATTTGATAATATTGCGCTAACTGTTGATGGAAATAGGCAAAAGCATACGCTAACAGTGCACTCTCAAGGGTCTATTCAGACCGATATCGAGCTCAATGGCTCATTGAAAAATGCGCGTTGGGAAGCTGAACTTGCTACCGCCGAGTTAAACTATCAAGGGCTCCCTATTATGTTGGCGGAGCCGACGGGTATTGTTTTATCGACAGAAGCGAGCTTCGTCATGCCACACTGTTGGGTTATTAAGCAAAGCAAAGTATGCATGCAGGCTAAACAAGAAGGTCATGGTAATAGAAGTGGGCGAGCAGCTTTGTCATTTTCGCAATTTCAATTAGCAGATCTTAATTCACTGGTCGGTGAATGGGCTTTAACTGGACAGGCAAACGGCATGCTTGAGGTGAACTGGCAAGCTGATGAATTACACCGAGCAGATGGCAAGTTAGCAGTTAAAAATATGCAGCTAATAACACCTAGCGGAGAGTATCATACTCAGCTTCCTATTGAATTGCTGCATGCATCTTTGCATAGTGACAAGCACCAGGTCGCGCTAGATTGGCACATTGATTCTTCATTGTTTGGCCAACTACTTGGCGATATTACGATGGCGACGACGGACCGAAGTTCGACTCGTGCAAAATTAAAAATTAAAGAATTACAGCTTACACCATTCACGCCATTACTGAGTCAAATAATGATGCAACCGGTTTCACTCTCAGGGGCTATGACGGGAAATGTCACGTTGTTAGGTAGTTTAGATAACCCAAAAATGGGAGGAGAAATACGGTTATCGGAATTTGAAATGGCCAGTCCAATGAGTCCCGTCGCATTGCATCAATCTAGTTTAGTCATTTCTTTAGCAGAGCATCAAGCTAATTTAGCAGGGCAACTAAATGCAGTGCATGGTGGTCACTTAGATATTTCAGGAAATCTAGAATGGTACGAAGCATTTGCCGCAGATATTAGTGCAACAGGTAAAGAATTTTTAATTTCACCTCAACCGGGTATTGAGGTGAGCTTATCCCCATTGCTGAATGTTAATTTTGCGAATCGCAAAGCACATGTGAAAGGTGAGCTCGTTTTACCTTATGGTCGAGTTGAGGTTGCACAACTACCAAAAGGCGTGATCAAAACATCCGAAGACCAATATATTGTGGGGGATCAACGTGAACAAGAAAATTTGGTTCCATTCGATTACGATTTAGATGTTACAGTGAAAGTACTTGATGATTTTCGAGTTGTCGCACTTGGCCTTGATAGCTATATTTCCGGTGAGATTATGCTGACAAAAGAACCTGCTAGCCCCTTGTTAGCAACTGGGGAAATGGAATTGCAAGAAGGCAAATACCGAGCATTTGGACAGGACCTACTCATTGAAACAGGACAAATCGGATTTAATGGTGCACTGGATAAACCTTATTTAAATATTAGCGCTATTCGTAACCCTGAAGTGACGGCAGATAGGGTAAAAGCGGGTGTAGAGCTCACAGGGAATATTAACAACCCCACATTAACAATTTTTTCTGAGCCATCGATGGATCAAGCAAAAGCGTTAGAGTACTTATTAAATGGAGAGCCGTTAGGGTCTGGCGAGAGCAGTAATAGTGCCATGTTGACGCAGTTTTTATTGTCGAAAAGTATAGATCGAAGTGAAGGTTTTGTGGCAAAAACAGGTAAGAAGCTCGGGTTTGAAGATGTTAGCCTAACAGCAAAAGGCAGTGGGGATGATACTCAGGTTGAAGTTTCTGGGTATATCGCTCCCAATGTGCAAGTGAGTTATCGCGTTGGTGTTTTTGACTCTTTAAGTGAAATAGCGGTGCGTTATCGTGTGTTTTCTAAAATGTATATTGAGGCAACGAGTGGTTTATACGATAGTATAGACTTGCTGTATAAATTTGATAGAGGTGAGTAATGCGGTTTGTATTAGTAGTAATGGCATTATTTTTATCTATTGGCCTTGCGCATGCGAAGACCACAGTGCGAATTACAGTCGGGGCTGATCCATATATCCAAGCATTATTGAAACTGGCCTTATCTTATGATGAGGAGGGTGTGCAATTAGAGTTTGTGAATGATATTCCCACCCAAAAACGGGCAATAAGGTTACTTGGTAAAGACAATGGTATTGATGTATTTTGGTCTGTGACCTCTTCAAAGAGGGAAAAACTCGCTCGAGCGATTCGAATACCCTTAGTGAAAGGGGTGTTGGGTTACCGATTAGGCTTGATCCGAAAGTCAGATGTAGCACGGATGAAAAAACTAAACACCATTGGCGATTTTTATGGACTCCATTTTGGGTTGCGGGATGATTGGCCAGATTTGGATATTTTTAGGAAAAATAATTTAAAAGTAGTCTCATATCCAAGAGAGGGAAATGCGTATGAAATGCTGCGCTCTGGACGATTTGATGTTTTGCCAATGGATGTATTGAACGGTGTGTATTTAGACACAGAATCAGGAATTCAGATTGACCCCTATCATATTTATTATTATCCATCAGCCGTATACTTTTTTGTTGCTAAAACAGATACTGAATTGCATCAAAAACTGAAGATGGGTTTGCAAGCAGCACAAGCTGATGGGCAATTTGATATTTTGTTCAATCGTTATTTTGCCGAGCAGCTTCAAGATGCTAATTTTTCTTCTCGCAAACAGATCGATCTTATTAATCCATTGCTCCCACCAAGTGCGCCTTTAAGTAACCCCATCTATTGGTATAAAAATAATAAAGGAAGTTAAGTGATATGTTGTCTATAAAAAAGGACTGTATTGCGTTCATTACTCTCTCTATGAGTATGATTGCGACTATGAGTAACGCATCGACTATTGTACAGCGTGCGCCTCATGAGATTGTCGAGAATGCACCTTCTGACGCATGGCGTACTGTAGAGAGTGAGAATATCATCAAGTTTGAACTGGCAACAGGTGCTGTGTATATTGAACTCAATACTCAGCTTGCACCTGTGCATGTACTGAATATGAAAAAACTGGTTCGAGAGCAGTTTTATGACGGCTTGAACATCTACCGCTTTGTGGAAGGGTTTGTCGCACAAGGAGGAGATCAAAAAGGCACAAAGCGATTGAAGTTTGCCGAAAAGTCATTGCCTGCGGAGTTTTATTTAACAAGCCAAGCTAGATTACCCATTACTTCACTAAGAATGATAGATGGTTATGCACCAGTTACTGGCTTTTTAAATGGCTTTGCAGTAGCTCAGTCCGCTGACGGAAAACACACTTGGCAAACGCACTGCACAGGCGTTTTTGCTATGGCTCGTGATAATGATGTGGATAGTGGCGGTACAGAGTTTTATATAACTTTGGCTCCGACACGTTATTTAGATCGTAATATTTCGGTATTCGGTCGGGTGCTTGATGGCATGGAGCATGTTTATCGATTAATGCGAAATCCCGCAGTGGGGCAGGCATTTAATTTAATTACTAAAGCGAGAGTATTAAGCGATATTCAAAGTGAAGACACCTCAAAATTCAGAGTGTTTAATACTGAGCATATTGAATTTAACGCATTGATTGAAGCTAGAAAAAGCCGCCCTGAAACATGGTTTATTGAGCGGCCAAATTATGCCGATGTGTGCTCTATCAGTGTACCAATTGAAAAAATTACTGGCGGTTAGTTCTAATATTATACGGCGTTTCGTTTTGTTCACTGGAGCGGAAAGGGTTGATATCTAACCCACCGCGACGAGTATAACGCGCATAAACAGCAAGCTTTTCAAAGTTAAATGTACGCTGGAGTTCACAATAAATGCGCTCTACACATTGCTCGTGAAACTCGTTGTGGCTCCTAAAAGAGATTAGATAGCGTAATAATGATTCATGACATAAAGCTACGCCCGTGTATTCAATAATAATGGAGGCCCAGTCAGGTTGCGAGGTAATTAAGCAGTTCGATTTTAATAAATGACTATGTAATGTTTCTGAAATGATGTCATTTGATGCGCGTTTAAGTAAACCAGAAAGAGGGCTATAATGTGTGACCTCGATGTCTAAGCTGTCAATACACAGTCCGGGCATTGGTGTAAAAGGTATGCAAGCGTGCTCATCGGCGGTATATAGCATAACCTGTACGTCAGAGTTTGTGACGATTGATAAGTCTTTTTCTAATGTTTCAGATACCGTTTTATGATCTACAAATTTAGATTGATTAAAGCTATTTAAATATAGCTTAAAAGATTTAGATTCAACAATGTGACTGCTTTGGCAGGGAAATGTAAACGTTGCGACGGCAACTTGTGGCTTCCCTTTTTCATTGAGCCATGAGAGTTCATATCCAGTCCAAGTATCTTCACCGAAAAATGGTAGAGCGGCTTCGTCAACTGAGATTTGATCTCTATTTAACTTGCGTGCAATAGGGTGGAGCAAACTTGGGTCATATTGCTGTGCATAATTTGTTGTTTTACCTAATACAGAGGCTTTTAGTTCTGGGGCATTGGCGTAATCTGTCATGTTTCACCATTTGTGGTTACAATGAGGCTCATTATAACCTATCGAATAATAGTTGGCAGTAAGGTGATAAAGCAGATTTTAACGCAAGTACATAAAGATTACGCGCAGGCATATCAAAGCAAACATGAGACGTTACCCTGTATGTATTATGATAAAACATGGCCTAGTGAGTGTGAAGTGGGTGAACCAATGGCTGATGGGCAAATCCAGTGGCAGGCAAAGCCTGTGGCAGAGGAACATAATTTAAATGCCTTAGCGCTAGCATTAGAGTGCCAGTTCCCAGAGCAATTAAATATATTTTACAGCCAATTTTATGCGGGTAATGTGGTAGCGCAATTTGAAGGTCATCAAATTGAATTGCTGCAGGCGTGGAATCATGAGGACTTTCAAAGGCTGCAACAAAATATTACCGGTCATATGTTGATGAAGCGAAAGCTCAAGCAAACCGATACTATATTTATTGGCTTAACAGAACAGGATGATTTGCTAATTACAGTAAAATTGAATACAGGAGAAGTATGCCTTGAGTATGTCGGCAAAGAGCCCCATCATGTGCTAGCAGCCTCGCTAGAAGAGCTTCTGCAAGGCTTATCCTATTAATTTTACTGGAAATCCCAAGAGATATTAGATACGAGTTGGCACTGTTCACATCTGAAATCAAAGATGCCAAACCAAGGTTCAGGCAGTGCCCATTCGTTATCGCAAGAGGGGCATTTTCGGTTTTGTTCCGTTTCGAGACTTTCACCGCCGACACGATATAAATAGTAATAGACGTTCTTTTGCGTTAAATGACGAATTCGTTTTGACAAGTCCATGCCTCGACGGAATAAATCACTGTCTGGACTCGATATTTCAGTTAAAGCGGGAAATTCACAGCGCGTCGCGCCATTAATTTGAATTTGATCACATGCCTGCCAATCTTCTTGCCATTTAATCAGTGCTTTATAATCGCCATTGGCAATCGCTGGGATCTTGTATAGCGGAACAGGGAGAAAATCGTCACCACAGTATAATGGGCTACATGTATGAACATAAGTGGTATAGAGAATATAACTAGAAGGAGATTGGCATATATCAGCGCCATTAGCGTGAATATCTTGGCCAATAATTTTGACTTTTGGAGCAAGTAACCCCGCTTGCTGCAACTGCTCAATGGCATGTTTAACAAAAGGGCTGTGGTGCAAAGGGTGCAGTGAATCTTCTAATGGACACATAACACGCGTAATGAAATAACCATCTTTTAGGACTGTAGGGAATTCGTCCCCAATAATTTGTCCATTAAAGCGCAAGGCATTTACTAAGCGGTTAATCGCTTGTTCTGCATTATCTAAAGTGGTGTCTTGGTAACAATCAAATGTTAAATCAGCAACAAACATAATTAGTTCTTTTCTAAAAGGGACAGGAGTAAATCAAGCTTTTTTTCAATACGGTCAAGTTGATTATCATTTGACTGAACTGTGTCATTTTGCTTTGTGTGAGTTACTTCATTAATGCATTTAGGGTTATTTTTATATGCTGCAATTCCAGCAATGATGAGTGGCATAGCGACAGGCTCAGATAACCTTGCTTTTGTTAGCGCTACTGTGGGGGTTTTACCTTCATTGAGTAAAGATGTAATCGCATGAAGTACAGCACTATGCATGATTGTCTCCCGAATAAAAGGGAATGATACCACAATTTATCTATTCTCAGCACAATTGTACAAAGCGTCAACTCAGCTGTTATTACTCATTTAATTGTTTAAGGCGGTGTACTTAAGGTTGCAGACCGTTTGTGTTGATTTCGTCTGCTAACCTAAAAAAATTAAGAGGTGGTCCCTAGCAATGTATCATGAATCGCGTCAATATTTGCCTAAAAAATACTCTGAAACTATATTGGGTATAGCGTTACCTTTCAGTTACCTCAACCAGATAAAAATAAAGAAGGTATGATATGCAAGTTCTACAACAAGACCAATTAGCGGTAAAATACCTAACACCAGAAGATACGCGCGTTGCCGCAAGTCTATTGTACCAAGCTTACCATGATGACTCTATATTAAGAACGATGCTAGAGTCGAAGAAAGAGCTGGATTATGAAGCTAAATTAAGGGCGTTGATCAGAGAAGAGTTGGCCAGCTTTGGTCAAGGACGTCAACCAATGATTGGCTTATTTGAGGCTGACCGCTTGGTTGCAGTTGCGTGTATTTTCGAAGCGAAAAGTGATCTTCAAGCATCTCGTTATTGGCATTGGAGACTAAAGTTAATGATGAGTGCAGGGTACTTACAAACTCAACAGCTGATTGAAAAAGAAGATACTATTCGCGCTTCACTTGACGAGTATGGTCATTATTACTTTTTAGCATTTATTGCTGTTGACCCGCATATACAAGGTCAAGGGTTAGGACATTATTTGCTCTCAGGCTTAGATGACTTAGTACTGAGCAATGAAGCATCTTCAGGTATGGCAGTTTTTGTGACCAATGTAGAACAAAAAGCATTCTTTTTAGGTCATGGGTATCAGCAAATAAAAACGTTAGAGTTTAACAAGGTAAGTGGTGAGCTTATGTTTAAAGCAAAAACGACGGACATAATGGAAGGTGGCTTGTAGGACTTTTCTCACATGGATGTAGGTAAAAGTGTTTTGTAACAGGGTTATTAACAATGATTATCATTCTACATTATTGTTTTAAATAGAGTTGTTGATTATTTCAAAAAAAAGTATGCAAAATTATTACTTTTTTGGCCTTTTCGTTTGGTGATGTAAGCGTAAACTTAGTCATGTCAGGAAGGCGAAGTGGCAGCAGCTACTTAAAGGATTGTAAGAATAAGGATATTTGGTTTTGATTTGCAAGGAGCAAAGGGAACAAGGATTGAAGGTTTAGGAACTCATAGGATGTGAGATTATAGCGGAGCTATAAAAAGGAAGGACTAACACAGGATGTGTTAATGGAGCGCTAGAAGGATTAGGTGTAGAGGATGCCAAGGTGGCGGTGCGTATGGGATATACGCAATAAGGATAGGTAGGAGTGCGCAAGGAGCGCAAGGAACACCCGATGGATTAGCGGGAAGAGGACAGCCAAGATGGCAAAGGGAGCACAGGAAGTGTTTTAGGATGAAGACAAGGATGATGATCGGGTTTTCAGGATGTATACCCGTTCAGGGGATGATGAATAGGATGGCTTCACGCAAGGTATCGGATACCTAGCATGGATGTGCTCAGATTAGGGCGCACACTGGTTGCGCCTTAGTTTTTTGTAACCTTTAGTATCTAACCAGCCCTTCCTTTAAACATGTTGATACTGAGTTTTACCAATCAATCTGGTAATCGCTTGAGAGTTAGTTGTTACATGATTTTTTGTTTATCAAAATAATACGAATACACAGTAATTTATTTTTTTAAATTAAAATGTTGCTGAGTTTCATCTATGTGAAGAAAGGGGGTCTTGCAGACAGATTGTCTATGTGAGTTGTAAGGCAAGTAATAAATCTTTCTTAGACTGTTCGGGCGTCTTATTTGCAGTATCAATGATGATGCGTTGACTGTGCCATTCTTCATATTCTCGTTGACATACAGTGTCCCAAGTCGGAAGTTTAAGGTGAGGGATGTCACTTTGTCTAGATTCGACGCGTTGACGATGCTGTTTTAAATCGGAGCAAATTACTTCAATATCACGATGAGGAACATGACATGTTTGAGCTACTTGCCACCAGGCGACTCTGGAAGCGTAAATAGGGTTAGTTGAATCAGCTATCACGGTTTGACCGATGTTTAAATTATCTTTAGCTAATTGAAAAGCAATGTGATAGCCATGATCATAGAGGTTTTCAATCTTGGTGTTGCGCATCGTTTGCTCGATTGAATCAATTCGAAAGTAGGTTGCATTAAGATATTGAGCTAAAAACTGTGATAAGGTTGACTTTCCTGTACCTGGTAAACCTGAAAAAATATAAAGCAAAACGACTCCTATAATATTTGTACATACCTTGGTTTTGCTATGCGCAGTAAGCCTGCCACTCATTATGTTCAAGCCAAAATATTTTACCAAATCCAGATATAAATCGAACACGAATAACATCAACTTGCCAGATATGGAAATCAGCTAAGTTCATATATTGACTGGCCGACGGGTATTTTTCGATAAATTGCTGTATGAGTATTGCGCTTTCACATCTAGGTAATTTGGTTGCGTCACCTATGAGGGTTAACCTAGAATTCTCCGGATCATCTTGGCTTTTTTGATCAAAAACAGTTAACGACAATGCACTGTTATGCGAAAGGTTTTTTGCATGTTGGGCAATATCGCTAATAAACAGATAAGCCTGATTAGCGTCGCTGTTTATGAATTGTACTGTTGAGCCAAACGGATAGCCCTTCATGGTATGAGAATGTGTTGAAAGCACACCCATTGTACTGACACGTAATAGTGATTTTGCTTCCTTTAATACTTGTTCACGCATCTGGTTTCCTAATTAGTTAAAATAAAGGGTTAAATTACCACAAAAAGTTGTATGAATGCTGAGTGTGTGCCACTTTTTGTGTATGCGGGAAAGCTATTTTTGATATTTATGAGACGTACAGTGGCGTGATAAATAAAGTAATTATTCTAATGTTAAATCATTTGTGGGATATTAGTCCCTAGTAGGGCTTAAATTTTTACAAAGGGTGTTGCTTAAAGCACAATTAAACCATGTTTAAACAGTTATCGATAAAACAGAAGATTATTTCGGGCTTTTCAGGCCTTGGGCTATTACTGGTAGTGGCGAGTGCGCTTGCATACGTGGCTTTAAGGCAAATATCGGCTGCGAATATCGAAGTTAAATTGGTGGCGGTTCCAATCTTACATATCGCGGATGAATTGCGGTTGCAGCAAGTAATGCTCAGTAAACTTATTACACAAGCTTTTTCACAAAACGACGTAGCGGCGTTAAATCGTTCTAAGAAAACATTTGTAACGTATATGGATACATATCAAGCAAAAAAGCATGAATTGCAAACTCTCACACAGGGCCGGACAGAGTTTAGTCAACCTATTCAAGCTGCAATTGAACAAATTTCATTACTAGAACAACACGGAAATGCTTTATTTAAGGCAAAGTTAACTGTAATAGCACAACTCACCGAGTATCATAGTCAGTTTTCTCAATTGCAACAAAGTTATGAGCAAGCCAGTAGCGCTATGCTTGATTTAGAGTTGATTGAAACTGATAACGTTAAGTTGCGAGATGAGGTTGTAGGCACCGGTATTCGGATTGATGATATGTTATTTACACTGAGCAATAATGCCCAAGGTATTTTGGCATTATCACTTGTCAACCTTGCTCAGCATCAGGATGATATGCGTTTTCTATTGGGTAATATGGAAGATAATTTTCGATTTTTGCAGCGACAAGCAACCGGATTAAATACGCAAACACAGTTTAGTGAATTTATTCAAGCTCAACAGCATTTTACCGTGTTACTTGATGGCCCTCAAAGTATCTATCAAACGCTTCAATCAAAGTTATCGTCGCAAGATAATGTGTTAAATGTTTACGCTGATGCTGAAAAGTCTATGGGGTTGGCACAACAATCGTTAAAGCAATTACAAATGGCGGCAAAATCCCAGTTTACTTTTTATGAGAACATAGCGCAGGAAAAGATAGAGCAAGCGCAAAGGGTGACCTTGTTGTTAGCTGGGGTATTTGTAAGTTTGGCTGTGTTTATTGCCATATACACGACAAAGGCGATGCTAGGGCCTTTGGCTGCTGTGAATAAAATGCTGGGGTATTTAGCCGATGGAGACTTCTCTAGAGAAGTTAAAAAACGGCAAGATGATGAATTTGGAGCACTAATAGATAATATAAACACCGTTAAAAATAACTTAAAAGGTTTACTGGAGGCTATTAAGTCAGAAGTTCATGAACTTGAAGTTTTGTCTGAATCTTCTCAAGTTAGGAGTAATTTGATTGCCGGTAATGCGATGACACAAATGCAGCGGATGGACAATGCTGCTGAGTTAAGCAGCTCTATTTCAAACAGTGCGCAATTGGTCAGCGATGAATCAAATTCAAGCTTAACGGGTATTCGAACGGCAAATGAACAAGGCACGCGAGTAAGTCTCATAGCGAACAATAACAAGCAGCATATGACTGCTTTAAGTGAAAAAATGCGTGATGCTGTAACTGTGATGGAACGCTTATCTGAGCATAGCCAAAATATAGGGAGTATTTTAGATACCATCGTATCGATTGCAGAGCAGACTAATTTATTGGCATTAAATGCGGCAATTGAAGCAGCCCGTGCTGGCGAGCAAGGCCGTGGGTTTGCAGTCGTTGCAGATGAGGTTCGCACGTTAGCATCTCGAACGCAATCATCAACGACAGAGATCAACCAGATGATTGATACTTTGCAGCAAGATACAGAAACAGCATTGCAAGTGATTATACAAGGGCGCAAAGAAGTTGGGGTCAGTGTAGAGCAAAGTGAGGCTTTATCGGCTGCAAGCGTTGAGATTGAGTTAGCATTAATAGAAGTCGTGGATATGAGCACTCGCGTAACGGATGCGGCGTTAAATCAAGCAACGGATTGCCAGAAGATAGAAGTTGTGATGAGTGAAGCGCAGGGTACGGCAAAAGAAAACGCAGATGAGATGCAGCATATGGCTAAAAATAGTGAATCATTAAGTCAATTTGCTAGTTCTATCATTAAGTTAATTGAGCGCTTTAAGTTGTCGCAGTGACTTGCTTTATAATACCCTCACATTCATCAGCTTCCATGAAAAATGGTACGGGGTAATCAGGGTGAGCTTCTGCAAGCGCACTTCTTGTGAGTTTTTCAATGTCGAGTATATTTATTTCGGTAAAACAACTTTGGATCTGGCAATACGCCAATAATTGTTTTATTTTTGTTAACGTGTCTTCTGCTTGACGTTCAATCGGGTAGTCAATTGATGTTAGTTGACAGTACCTCGCTATTTGGGCCAATTGTCGTTGTACGCGAGGGCCATACCACTCAAGTACAGGAACGAGTAATACAGCATTAGCCAAACCATGTGGTGTGTTATAGCATGCGCTCAGTTGATGGGAAATAGCATGAACATAGCCAACAGACGTTCTAGTAAATGCTTGGCCCGCATAAAATGAAGCTTCAAGAAGAGATGCTCGAGCATCAATATTGTTAGGGCTGGTATATGCTTTTGGTAAGTTTTCAAATATGAGTGCACAGGCTGCCAATGCACGTTGCTCGCTGAACGACATACAGTTTATGCTTAACAATGCTTCAATTGCGTGTGTTAATGCGTCCATAGCTGTTGTAGCCGTTATGTGAGGAGGCAAACTAATCGTCAGTTCTGGCAGCATAACCGCATGATGGGGAACAAGTGCAAAATCGGTGGCTGCATACTTGGTACGAGTGAGTGGGTCATTAACGACCGCCGCAACGGTTGTTTCTGAACCGGTACCGGCCGTTGTTGGAATTGCAATATTGGGCGGTAGGCGCTTCAATACTTTAAATAATCCTTTGAATTTTTTAACATGCGTTGTTGGCCTTGCCACTTTAGCACCTATTAACTTGGCACAATCAATCACGGATCCCCCACCAACGCTAATGATTGCTTGGCATCTGTTATGTCGATATAGCGTAAAACCTGTTTCAACATTATCAATCGTTGGGTTTGGTAAAACTTGGTTATATATAATTACATTAAGATGTTGATTATGGAGGGCTGTGATAATCGTTTTGGTTATGTCAAGTTGGTGTAATGTTTGATCCGTTACAAGTAATACATTACTACTTTTTTTAAGTTTGAGTGCGCTTATCGCGGTAGTGAGGCCGTCTCTATTACGATGCAGCAATGGGTTAGGTATGCCGATAAATATGACAATACACTTTAAAATGAAATGATAAGCTCGGTATATCGCAAGCATAATTCTTTAGCCCAAAAAATAACAGCCCTAACTGTAGCATAAAGTACGCTGAGTGCTAGGCAGGTAAGATTTTCGAAGGTAATGAGATATATTAGAAAGTTATCATGGGCATGGGGAGAAGAAACAAAAAAGCCGCTATGAAAGCGACTTTTTATCGAAGTGAATATTATTAGCTAAAGCTAACAGAACGACGTTCTTTATTTTCACTGTCACGGCGAGGGGCGCGTTTATCAGCACTTGGGCGCTTACGGTCACCACCACGGTCATTACGACGCTCAGAACCACCTTGGTCAGCACTGTGTGTGCTCTTAGTCAACTTCATAGGACGTTTACAAATAACAACGTTATTGAAGTGGTTCAATACATCACTTGGCATGTTTTGAGGTAACTGCACGGTGCTGTGCTCGTTAAATAAACGGATATCACCAATAAACTTGCTAGAGATATCTGCTTCGTTCGCAATGGCACCAACAATGTTCTTAACCTGAACACCATGATCACGACCTACTTCGATACGGTACGTATCCATAGGACCTTGACTGCTATTACGAGGACCACGTTCTGAGCGCTCACGACCTTGACCATTACGTTCACGGCCTTGACCATTGCGTTCACGACCTTGACGGTCATTACGTTCGCCACGACGGTTGTCACGACGGTCATCACGATCACGACGCTCACGCTGTTGAATTTTAATATCTTCAACTTTCAGAGGTGTTTGTTGTTGTGCCAAGCAAAGCATTGCACCAGCAAGGTCTTCTTGAGAAAGTTCAAGCTTTTCTGCAAGTCCTGCGGCAACTTCATTGAAGAAGGTAATATCTTTATGTTCAAGCGCATTCGTTAGTTTAGTTTGAAGTGCAGCGATGCGCTTTTCTTCAACGACTTGTGCACTTGGCAATTCAACTTCTGCAATTTCTGATTTGGTGTGTTTCATAATATTACGTAGTAAGTAACGCTCATTATGTTTCACAAATAAGATGGCTTTACCTGTACGACCAGCACGACCAGTACGGCCAATACGGTGAACATAAGCTTCACTGTCTTGTGGAATATCGTAGTTGATAACTAAGCTTAAGCGATCTACATCCAGACCACGAGCAGCAACGTCAGTTGCGATAACGATGTCTAGTAAGCCACTCTTAAGGCGCTCAACAGTGCGCTCACGCGCTTGTTGGTTCATGTCACCATTAAGTGGTGCAGCAGAAAAACCTTGTTGCTCAAGTAGCTCAGCAAGTTGAACTGTATCGTTACGAGTACGAACGAACACAATTGCACCTTCATACTGTTCAGCTTCTAAAAAGCGAACAATCGCTTTGTTTTTGTGTACGCTTGCACGCCAAAAAACCTGCTCTACAGATGATACTGTCGAGTTGCGAGCTGAGATATGAACTTGCTCAGCATTATCTAAGTACTTAGAACAGATAGATTGTATTTGCTTAGGCATTGTTGCTGAGAACAAACAAGTTTGTTTATTTTCAGGTGTCTTTTCCATGATGTTTTCTACATCATCGATAAAGCCCATGCGTAACATTTCATCAGCTTCATCTAATACTAACGCTTTAAGATCAGATAAATTGATTGTTTTACGGTTAATATGGTCAATTAATCGACCTGGCGTAGCAACGATAATCTGTGCACCACGACGTAGAGCACTTAGTTGAATACCATAGCTTTGGCCACCATAAAGTGCTAATACTTCGACACCTTTGGTAAATTTAGCATATTGTTCAAACGCCTCTGCCACCTGAATGGCAAGTTCGCGTGTTGGTGTTAACACCAATATTTGTGGCTGCTTCGTAGCCGGGTCAATATTATTTAATAGTGGTAATGCAAATGCTGCAGTTTTACCTGTACCCGTCTGCGCTAGTCCCAGTACGTCCTTTCTTTCTAGCAATAACGGTATACATTGAGCTTGGATCTCAGATGGTGTCTTATATCCTTGCTCTTCGACTGCTTTTAAAATTGCAGGAGAAAGATCTAAAGATTTAAACGTAACTGGTTCTGACATTAATGCGCCTCAACGATTTTAAAGAGGCGCGCATTGTATAGGAAAAGACTAGCAAATGCTTGTATAAATTAGAACTAATTTATATGTGCTTGATGTTGTATGTTTTTTAATCAGCCCTGTTTGAGGTATTTAACATCAGGTTTACGAACTCCTTAATTTTGCTTGAAGTGTGGTAAGTTCGTAATTTTTAATTATACAGGCCTAATTCTGCTTTAGCATAGGCTTCAAAATCGGTAAACCCACCAATATGGGTTTGACCAATGAAAATTTGAGGTACGGTAGGGCAAGGTTTCCCTGCTGACTTTTCTAAATCCGCTTTGCTGACGTTTTCTTTAATAATATCGACGTAGCGATAGGTAAAGTCGTCACGTTCATTTTTTAAGCGCTCTGCTACTTCTTTAGCTCGGACACAAAATGGGCAGCCATCACGGCCAAAAATCACTGTAAACATAGCTTCATACTCTCTTATGTAAATTCTTGTTGACTTGGATACAGTGTAAGGTTTTTTCATAAATGTGAAAGGCAGTTTTATCGATAGGCGCAATCGATTTTATGAATTTGCCGTAATAGTAAATGTGTCAGGGTTTTGAGGTTAAAACCCTGACACGATAGTCGTGCTAGATGCCTAAATTAAAATGTGACGCTAAAGCCAATAGAAGGACGTATTTCAAAGTCATCTTCCTCTTCTTCAATATAAAGGTCGTTTACCGACTTAACTCGGTCATAATCTAGGTCGATACTGCTGACATTTTTTTGCCCATACGCATTCATCAATTCAAGTATTAATTTACCATCTAGGCCGAATACTTCTGTTTTACGCTCAAAACGAATATCTAGGCGATGATATAGGTCATGCCGCTCGGAGAATGCATCACCGTAGACAGGTAGAAAGCGGTTATCAAAGTCAGGGTTTTCACGGACACCGACAATCGGCGTATAAGCTTGGCCACTGCGTGCTGTAAAGTTGAATCCACCTTGCCATAATTCATTGATTTCATACTGTAACACAGCATTAAATACCACTGGTGTATCTGCGTAATAGTCTTTGGTAATATGGTGGCGTGTATCGGTCCGCTCGCTTTTTGCATAGCTAAGAGAAATCCAACCATACCAATTGTCTGTTTTGTTCTTGTTAATTAGTAAGTCTAACCCATATGCTTGACCTTCAACTTGGTTACTATAAAGAAGGTGTGCATCTTGCGCGTGTACGTCAATGGCCAACGGTAAGTTGGTCATTGTTTTATAATACCCTTCTAAAGACCATGACCATTCGTTGTCTAGTTGTTGACTAAATCCTAAAGTTGCATGGTTAGCGGTTTGAGATTTAAGATTAGGATTACCAACATCTGGGGCGATATGATCAATATCTTGCATTCGGTTATATCGGCCCAATTTGGCAGATATGGTGCTTTGATCACTTACGTAATAATTTATCGCCAGCCGAGGAGATACAAAACTTTCATCGGTGTACTTATTGTGTTGCCATTGACCACCTAATTCAGTTTGCCATTTGTCTCCTATTTGCCAGACGTGTGTCAATCCGATAAAACCGGAGTCGACCCCAAACTTCTGCTTACCAGTAATACGTTCACCTTTTTTTATGTCACAATCAGGGTCAAGTTCTGTGCAGAGGT
Source organism: Pseudoalteromonas sp. MMG005 (assembly GCF_018101015.1). Classification (NCBI taxonomy): domain Bacteria; kingdom Pseudomonadati; phylum Pseudomonadota; class Gammaproteobacteria; order Alteromonadales; family Pseudoalteromonadaceae; genus Pseudoalteromonas; species Pseudoalteromonas sp. MMG005. The sequence continues at coordinate 149,918 of NZ_JAGJEK010000010.1, forward strand.
ATTGAAAAGAGTCATAGCTGTATGTTGTTTCATTATCAAAATAAGCCATATCAGTAATTAGCCGATGTTGTTTGTTAATGCGGTAGTTTAATTGGGCTTTGTAAGTAAATTGTTTTTCAGACTCTTGCTCAAAAAAACCGTTACTTAAGCTAGCACGTTTACCATACTCCAGTCGGCCTGAGTGATCTAAGGCGCCAACCGCAACTCTTAAATGAAAACGTTTGTTGTAATGATCCCAGAGTAAATTTTGACTATTGAACTCTCGGATATATACGGCATCACCTTGGAATTCGGGGGTCTTTTGTGCTAATTGAGCTCGCTCATTAAAGCCTGCCGCGGCAGAATCTTCAGCGCCTGTGAAATTGAAAGTAAGTGTATTATTGTTATTGATATCCCATAGCCATTTTCCCTGATAGTCATGGTCATCCGGTGCCTCATTAATGGTTACCCCTGAAGGTTTTCCATCATCATCTTCAAGCTCCTCGCCCTTGGAAAAAAATAAGGGTAATGTACTTTTTCGAGCAGAGAAGTAAAAGGCGGTATTGTCGGTTGCTTGGCCTTCGACAAAAATACCAGCATTAAACATGGTGAAGTCAAGAGTTGTTGTAATGGGTTGGTACTTTGGATTACGTAAAGTCACATCGAACACGGCACCGGTGGCATTACTATAACCTGTACCATACCCAGCAGAGTAGAGTTGGAAATCTTGAATTATGTGGCGGTTGAAAATGGAACTGCCAAAATCGTGAAAAATATATCCGGCAGGCATAAAATCGACTTCAAATATATTATCACTTGGGGATGAACCGCGTACCGCAGGTTCACTCATAGAGCCTCCAGCAGCAACTACTCCAGGTAAAGAGAATACGGCACGTAACGGGTCACCCATTGCACCAGGCATAGTGACTAGTTTTTCAGTGTTTTCGGTTATTTCACTGGTAACACTACTGCGTTTATAAAATACTTCGATATGCTCCATAGAAGTTTGGTCGGCTTCGGCCGCGTAACTTGGGAGTGTCATACATATGACGATGGGGGAAAGCGCAAGTGAGAGCTTAGCATTCGTTACTTTGAACATTATTTTGGTCCCTGTGCAAAAAGTGAATCAACAATGAATATCAGCAGCAGTGTAACCAAATGGAGTGTATAAGTGTTTTAGGTTTGGGTAAGAAACTGTAGAGTGTTGCTACAGTTTCTTACAGTCTGATTTTAATACCGAGTTCACTCGAGTAACCGACAGAGCGCTCTACCACTTTGAGGTTTTCATCAATTACATAATAAGTTGGGTAAGCCTTTACTTTGAAGTTTTGTGCGGTAGTACTATCGCCCAATAAGATAGGCATTGATAAACTTAACGCTTCAGAGAATTGGTGAACACTCTGTATATCTGGATAATCAAGTGCTATTGCAATGGCATTGAGCTCGTTATTTTTATAGAGCTTATCTAGGTTTGGCATACTGTATTTACAGATGCTGCACCAAGGTGCGAAAAAATACACAACAGTTTGTTTTCCTTTAATAGATGTTAAGTCAATCCGTTGTTGCGGATCATCGAGCTTGGGTAAAGAGAAGAAAGGCGCGCTCGTTTTTCCATTTTCTTTTAACATACCAAGTTCTTGATATGTCGATACTGCGGTGAACGTAAAAACTAATAAACCTAATTGTATTATATATTTGAGCATAGTTATGTGAGTAGTTGAGTTAGGGGCAGCTTAATATACAGAGACCACTTAACACTACTTATTTATTCATTCAAAAAACCGAAAAATGTAACAGAACATTGCGAAGTTGGGGCAGACACTCAATATGGGCGCAGTGACTATGTGATTGAGCAGAAGTGAAATATATAACCTCTGCTCACCCCATAGTACTGTCATTACTCCCCTAAATAACGTTTTGCTTTTTGGGGTTTAAGTTTTTCTAAGTCGACTAAGACTAATCCGTCGATACAGTTATTAAAATCTGGGTCAATACTAAAACTTAAAAAGTTAGCACCTTCATAGTCACAAATTTCAGTATATTGCTTGAATAGCGTGGGAACTTGAGCCCCCATATTGGCGAGAATATGTTTGAGCTCTGCAAAATCTTCTTTGATGTCTGAACCATGAAATAAACTTTTATAATGCGTCATTTGTGCATTTGATAAGGTGTATTCATTGTTCGGCTGGGCATGATTTGCTAGGCGCGAAAAGTAATGTTGATAATGGTAAACCAACATAGCTTTTGCTTCATCAGGTAAAGAGTTTGATAAACTGACAGCACCAAAAAGGTAACGATGCTCTGGGTAGCGTTTTACAAAAGCACCGATGCCATACCAAAGGTAATCAAGGCTTTTCCTACCCCAATACTTTGGTTGCACAAAACTTCGGCCTAACTCTAAGCCTCGTTCAAAGTATGGTTGCATTTTTTCAGTATAACTAAACAGGCTGTCGGTATATAAACCTTGTTGACCGTGCTCTTCGATTATGTGTTTAGCACTGGCAAGGCGATAGGCACCAACTAACTCTAGTTGCTCGGTATCCCACAGGACTAAATGCTGATAATGCATATCATATCGGTCTATATCGCGTCTTTTCCCACTGCCTTCACCCACTGCACGAAATGCAATCTCCCGAAGTCGACCGAGTTCTCTAAAAATAACGGAGCTTCCTTGGTAATTGTATAAGTAGATTTGCATTCCATCTTGGGTTTGACCCAACAACTCACAGGTTTCTATGGCTTTTTTTAACTCTTTTTTACACTCAGGGACCGCGATCGGGGTCTGCGTCTTCAGCGGTACTGATTTTTTGCTATTGAGTCGATAAAGCTGTTTTCGAATGAGACTGACAATTTCTTTATCTTTTAAATTCTCAATTAAGTAAGATTCAGGCGGGATACTCGCGCCAATTTCAAACTCTAATGATTTTTGGCGTTGCTTAAACATTTCTTTAACTAAAAGCAAACTTGCTAGAGGCTTGTAAATAAGGGAAGTGCCGTAAAACAGCGGACTATTCTTGGCTTTTATAAAAATTGGCAAGATTGGGCAGTTCGCTTTTTTAGCTATGCGCAAAAAGCCTGAATTCCATTTGCAATCTTTTATACCGGTGGCACTTAATCTAGACACTTCACCTGCTGGGAATATCAGTAATGCACCCTCTTGATTTAGGTGTTGCTGAATATTGGCAAGTTCAGTACGACGGCTGGTTCCAGATAAGTTATCGACGGGTAGCAGTAACGAATGCATAGGTGTAACCGACATAAGCATTCGATTGGCAACGACTTTTAGGTCTGGTCGCACTTTGGCTATAACACGGATCAGCGCTAATGCATCTAAGGAGCCAATAGGGTGGTTTGCGACAATGACAATGCTACCTTCACTTGGAATATGTTCTATCTGTTTTGGCTTATATCGGGCGTCAAAATCGAGTTCATCTAGAACTTGTTCTACAAACTCAATTCCCTGCAAGTGCGGGTATGCATCAGCAAAAGCAATGAATTCTTGTTCGTGGAGTAAATAGCCTAACCCTTTTTTTACTAAGCCTTTCACTTTTGGGGAGTTTTCAAGTTGTGGTAAATTTGCTTCGATGACTTTATCGACACTGATCATTGTGAACTCTCGTTGTGTACACTGTAAGCACAGAGTAAAAACATCTTGTTACAACCTTGTTGCAATGTTCTGGCAGTTATATGACAGTTGTCATATCTGACACACTATGAATAAAAGGGGGGTTTGATTACAATAAAATTTTGTTAATAGAGAGAGGGTGACATGTCAGTACTTGTGTGTGTTGAAGGTCGAGACAATACGAAATTAATGCAAAATCTACGAACTTCTTTACCAGGTGTCGAAATACATGAATGGCCCAATTGTTCAAATTTAGACAAGGTACAGTTTGTAATAGCTTGGAAAGCCCCAGAATCAATCTGGGATCGACTGCCAAATTTACAAGTGGTGCAGTCTTATGGTGCAGGCGTAGATGGCATCGCATTGCAGCGAATTCCAGAGCACGTAGAGGTAACACGTATTGTTGATACTGATCTGGCTGATGATATGGCTGAGTATATTCTGGGTCATGTAATGGCGCACAAGTTACGAATACGTGAGTATGCACATAAGCAATATCAAACGGTTTGGAAACCTAAGCGTGCTTTCAAGCATAATCATATTGGCATTTTAGGGTTAGGGGAGTTGGGGCAAGTTGCAGCTAGGAAACTTAAAGCGAATGATTTCTCAGTGAGCGCATGGTCTAGAACGAAAAAAAATATTAGTGGTATCAACTGTTTTGCAGGTATCGATGAACTCCAGACATTTTTATTTGAACTCGATTATTTGGTGTGCTTATTACCATTGACCGGTGAAACGACGGGTATTTTAAATCGAAAAGTGTTTGAGCAACTACCAAACCATTGCATATTGATAAATGTTGCGCGGGGAGAGCATCTTATTGAAGAAGATTTACTCTGGGCATTAGATAACCAAAAACTAGCTGGAGCAACACTTGACGTGTTTAATCATGAGCCGCTCGAAAGTGGACATGCTTTTTGGCAACATCCATTAATTACATTAACGCCTCATTGCGCTGCAGTGACGAGTATGAGTTCTGTGTGTGAGCAGATAGTTTACAATATTACTGCTTGTATCAATAAAAATGCATTAATGAATACGGTAGACAAGCATTTAGGCTATTGATGCCGTTACAATAAAATTAATTTGCTGTATAAAAAAACAGCTTGAGAGAATTGATTACATTCAGTAATGTGGTGTGATCAAATATAATAATAATAAGGTGTAGATGATGAAGAGTAATCATAGTGGGGTGAAATTATCATTAGTTGTATTATCGGTTGTGCTGCTAGGTGTTTCTGCTTTATTTACTCAAGCTACATGACGGAATAAATAGGCATTGAGCGTTAAGTGGTAATGACTTAACGCTTTGCATAGATTTCTTTGGTTTGTGTTTTTTGTTCGTCATTTTTTTTCAGTAATACGTATGTTGAACCGCTTCCACCATGACAACGCAGTGCAGAATGAAAGCACAATACTTGCGGCACTTCTTGTAACCACTTATTAATGTAGCTCTTTAAGATTGCTGGGGTTGGTTTGCTTTTTAGCCCAATACCATGGCGTAGCAATAACACTCTAATATTATTGTTATGGCAATCGAGGATAAATTCAAAAAGCGTCTTTCTTGCTTCATAGAAGCGTTTGCCATGTAAGTCAATTGTGGCATCGATCTGGTATTTCCCTAAGCGCAGCTTTTTAAATACGCCTTCTTGTACACCTTGTCGTTTGAATGTCATTAAATCGTATGGGTCAAGTAAATCCACATACTCTGTAGAGAGGAAGTTAACATCAAGCGCTGATTCTTGCTCAGCAGCTTTACGCTTCTCTAACTGAGAAATTGTCGGCTGGGCTTTTATTTTGCTTAACTCAGCCTGATTGTCATGAGCTAAAGGTGTTACATCTCCCATTGATGCTAAAAATAGCTCTTCATCTGTCATAGCCATACAAAACCCTTGAGTAGGTGAGTATGGCTAGGATTCTAACGTAGTTCAGATGACTTGACTACTGACTTAGATTTAGTTGTCCGAATGTATACACTTTAAATAGATAAAACGTATTAATTAATATGAGGCTTAAATTAGAAACAACACTGGTATTTACCAAGTCCAGGCTAAACGAAAGAAACAACAGGCTACACGCTGCCACTGCGGCAACACGTAATAAAGTTAAATGATTGATAAAAAAGGCGCCAAAGCCTAATAATAGCAAGATGGTGTTTAAGAGCCAGTTGAACTCGTTGGGCATGGTCTGTTTGGTTTTCCATAGTTGATTAAAGGAGCGCCATTATGGTGATCCTTTAATCATGCATCAAGCGATTATTTTTATATATTTCAGATTAGTTTTTTTAATCTAAAATAAGTTTAAGAAGTGCGGGAATAACCCCTTTTTGTTCTATGACTTGGTATCTTTGACAAGTTGATGGGTTATTTTTATCAACGCATAAGTAAAGAATGTTTTGATGTAATGCAGATCGGGGGTGAAGTTTTGAGTCTAAAAGGACAGGATCATACCCAGGCAAACCTGACCAGTAGATACTTTGTGCTACTAACCCTAACTTTTCGTAAGTTATCAGTTGAGGTTTAGGAAAAAGAATAATGAGTAACGTCACAAGCGATAAACCGACCCATATTTTTTTCTTACTCTTAACGTTGGAAGAGGGGACGTCTGAAGCGATAGACGTTTGTGCTGAAGGCGTTGGTGCTTTGTTTTTCTTTGCAGGTTTACGGGTTGACTGTTTACGCTGCGTTTGCCCGAGTAAAGATTGTTTTTTTGCTTGCTTTGACATACCTGTGTATGGCCTTTTGGTTGCAGGACTCTATAATAGATCTATTATGTTTATAATAGCTTATTTTAGTTTGGCAGCCTACGGGAAAGGATAATGGAACAGCAAATCTCAATTTTAATAGTCGATGATGTAGGAACAGTTCGTAGTTTTTTGCACCAAACACTCATGCATTTAGGTATTGACCACGTTAGGGAGGCGTCTACCGCAACCCAGTGTATCAAGGCCTGTGAAGAACAGCACTTTGATATTGTATTTTTGGATATTGAATTGCCTGATGGTGATGGAAAGGAAATTATTGCCCAGCTAAATCAAATTAATGCTGATATTAATGTCGTTATGGTATCTGCGCATTCAACCGTAGATAATGTTAAAGATGCGATTGAGCGAGGGGCGAAGGGGTTTGTGGTTAAACCATTCTCGCCAAAGAAAATAGCGGCAATGTTGAAGAAGTTTTATCCAGAACTTGAGTTAACTTAAATACCGAGTACAAAAAAACCGACTTTCGTCGGTTTTTTTAATTCACAATAAAATCAAAGATTATAGAGCTTTGATTTTTGCATTTAAACGGCTCTTATGACGAGCTGCTTTATTTTTGTGAATTAGACCTTTAGCTGCGTAACGGTCTAGAATTGGTGTAGCGGCAGCGAAAGCTTCAGTTGCAGCTTCTTTATTACCAGCTTCAATAGCAACTAGTACTTTTTTGAAGTAAGTACGCATCATTGAACGACGGCTTGCGTTGTGTTGACGACGTTTTTCGCTAGTGATAGCGCGTTTTTTTGCAGACTTGATGTTAGCCAAGGTGTGCTCCTAACAATCTTAAAATAAGCTTAATTTAATGGCCGAGGAATATGCCTGTTTTATTGGCAAAAGTCAACATATATTGACCACCACGACCTTTGTCTCTTCGTAATTGTAACCTGTAGTGACGAAAACCTTGGCTTTTAGCGTTTGGCGATCAACTTTAACAGGCACATGAACCACAAAAATACGGTGTGAGTTTCTCGCATCCAGTGATTAATGCCCGTAGTGTATCAAATCTTGATTCTTACACCTAGTGTTAGATATAGAAATTTTTCTAATTCAGGCAAAGCTCAAGTTGATGATATCAACATAAGCAAGAGATTATGGCATAATTTACGTGTTTTTAATTTTTGGAGTTAAATGTGGCGAAGGGGTTATTTAAATCAGGCATGATAGTAAGCGCCATGACGATGATTTCAAGGGTTATGGGCTTAATTCGAGATGCTGTAGTTGCTAATTTGCTTGGAGCTGGATTAGCTGCTGATGTATTCTTATTTGCTAACAGGATCCCTAACTTTTTACGTCGGCTATTTGCGGAAGGGGCGTTTGCACAAGCGTTTGTCCCAGTGCTATCTGAAATTAAAGAGCAGCATGGTGATGATAAAGTAAGAGTATTTGTTGGCCAAGCAGCGGGAACATTAGGCACAATTTTACTGTGTGTTACGTTAGTTGGGGTCATTGGCTCTCCAATAATTACGGCGTTGTTTGGAACTGGTTGGTTTATCGAGTGGTGGCATGATGGAGAAAATGCTGAAAAGTTTGAACTTGCCAGTACATTGTTAAAGTTCACTTTCCCCTACTTATTTTTTGTAAGTTTAGTTGCATTAAGTGGTGCGATACTTAACGTATACAATCGCTTTGCTGCAGCGGCATTTACACCTGTACTTCTTAACATTGCAATTATTGGCTGTGCGATTTTATTCCATGATATGTTTGAAAATGGTGCGTATGCGTTAGCAATTGGCGTATTTGTAGGTGGTTTGGCTCAGCTACTCTTTCAAATCCCATTTTTGTTTCGATTAGGAATGTTGCAAAAGCCGACTTTTGCATGGCATTCACCTGAAGTAACAAAAGTACGAAAACTAATGCTGCCAGCAATGTTTGGTGTCTCTATTAGCCAAATTAACTTGCTATTAGATACGATAATAGCGTCGCTTTTGGTTACAGGGTCCATTGCATGGCTGTATTACTCAGACCGTTTAATTGAGTTTCCATTAGGCTTATTTGGTATTGGGATCGCCACGGTGATTTTACCAGCCTTATCAAAGTTACATGCTAATGACGCGGTGGACGATTTTCAAGTTACCTTAGACTGGGGAGTGCGTTTTGTGCTCTTCTTAGGTTTCCCAGCAATGGCAGGGCTAATGGTGATTAGCCCCCTAATTATTACTGTTCTGTTTGATCATGGTGCATTTTCTGACACAGAGATCGATCATGTTAAGGCTGTGAGCTTTGGCGTTGTGGCTTACTCGGTAGGGCTTGTGAGCTTTATGTTGATCAAAGTACTCGCGCCCGGATTTTATGCACGCCAAGACACCAAAACACCAGTAAAAATAGGTATTATCACGCTGGTATTAAATATGCTATTTAATATTGCTCTGGCTCCTTTTATTGGCTATTTGGGGCTGGCATTGGCAACATCACTTTCAGCCAGTTGTAATGCTTACCTTTTATATCGAAAGTTGAAACTACAGGGGGTATTTGTGATGTCGAACTTTACACTCTGGTTTGCGGCCAAATGTATCGTATCAGCGAGTATAATGGCCGGGTGCGTATGGTATGTAAGTAGTAAATACTTATGGCATACATGGTTACTGTCTGAACAAGTCATGCTACTGGTTGGATTGCTGGTGTTGGCGATGTTTGTTTATTTCCTTCTGATGTTTGTATTTGGTGTCAGGCTAAGAACGATAAAAGATGTGCGAGCTTAATCATGCAGAAGTTCGCATTTTTAGGCAATTTGGGTATAATCGGGCACTTTGAAGATTCACGCAATTAAGGCTATGACGTAATGCAGCTGATCAGAGGCATCCATAACATTCGACCCCATCACTTTGGTTGTGTGTTAACGATAGGTAACTTTGATGGTGTGCACTTGGGACATGTCGAGGTTTTAAAAGGCCTTGTACAAGACGCTAAGCGCTACAATTTGCCAAGTACAGTTATGTTATTTGAGCGTCAGCCGCAAGAGTTTTTTGCCAAAGATAAAGCGCCGGCAAGGCTAACTCGATTAAGAGATAAGTTGGCTTTGTTAGCTAAGCTCGATATTGATCGCGTGATTTGTGTGAGTTTCACTCAACAGTTTGCTCAGCAAAGTGCAGAATATTTTGTTCAGCACATATTAGTTGAAAAGCTTGGAGTGAAGGCTTTAACGGTAGGTGATGACTTTAAATTTGGTCATGCACGTCGAGGAGACTTTAATATGCTTAAAGAGATTGGTGAATCCGTCTCTATGCATGTAAAAAGCACGGCCAGTTTACGCCGCGATGATTGTCGGGTAAGTAGTACTCTGATAAGAGCTGCGCTAGCAAAAGGCGACTTAGATACTGCACATCAAATGCTAGGCCACACATATACCATTGCAGGCCGAGTAATTCATGGCTGGAAAAAAGGCAGAGAACTTGGTTTTCGCACTGCGAATATAGCGTTAAAGCGACAAGTGATCCCCGTGCAAGGGGTTTTTGCTGTTCGGGTCAATTTAAATGGCAAGCAGTATAAAGGTGTTGCTAACGTTGGTACAAAGCCAACGCTAAATGGCACGAAGGCCTTGTTAGAGGTACACCTGTTTGATTTTAATCAAGATGTTTACGGACATTTTATGCAAGTGGAGCTGGTTAAAAAGCTCCGCAATGAACAAAAATTCGATACATTGCCGCAGTTAACAGCGCAAATAGCAACAGATGTTGCTGACGCTAAGCAATGTTTTAATTTTAAGTAGCCGATACGGAAACTAGGATAAATGAGCGACTACAAACACACTCTGAATTTACCGGAAACTGAGTTTCCAATGCGTGGTAACTTAGCGCAACGCGAACCAAAAATGTTGAAAACTTGGTACGAACAAGACTTATACGGTCAGATCCGTAGCGCGAAAAAAGGTAAGAAGCCATTTATTTTGCATGATGGCCCTCCGTACGCGAATGGTGATATTCACTTAGGTCACTCGGTAAATAAGATCCTTAAAGATATTATTATTAAGTCGAAAACACTATCTGATTTTGATGCGCCGTATGTACCTGGATGGGACTGTCATGGTCTGCCAATCGAGCTACAGGTAGAGAAAAAAGTGGGCAAGCCTGGTAAGAAAGTAACGGCTGCCGAGTTTCGTGAGAAATGCCGTGCTTATGCGCAAAAGCAAGTTGAAGGTCAAAAAGCTGACTTTAAACGCTTAGGTGTGTTTGGTGACTGGGACAAACCTTATTTGACGATGAACTTTGACTTTGAAGCAAACGCAATTCGTGTGTTAGGTCGTATCATTAAAAGTGGTCATTTGCATAAAGGTGCAAAGCCTGTGCATTGGTGTACTGACTGTGGTTCGGCATTGGCTGAAGCAGAAGTTGAATACCAAGATAAACAATCTCCGGCGATTGACGTAAAGTTTGACTTTGTAGACCAAGCTGCGGTAGTAGCTGCGTTTGATTTAGCCGAAGGTCATGAAGGTGAAGGCAGTGTAGGCACCGTGATCTGGACTACGACGCCATGGACATTACCGGCAAACCGTGCGGTTGCTGTACATGAGGCATTGGAATATGCACTTGTTCAAGTGGAAGATGAAGGTAAAGTTCAACGTCTAATCTTAGGATCTGAGCTAGTCAAAGATGCAATGGACCGTTTTGGCTTTAACCATTTTCACGTATTAGGGTATGTTAAAGGTCAAGCCCTTGAGAACCTTCGAGTTGCGCATCCATTTTATGATTTTGATGTACCGGTGATTGTTGCTGAACATGTTACTACTGACTCTGGTACTGGGGTTGTGCATACAGCGCCAGGCCATGGTCAAGAGGATTTCAGCGCCGGTTTGGCTTATGGGTTAGAAGTTGCAAACCCAGTTGGCGCAAACGGTGTTTATTTCCCTGACACGCCGTTATTTGGCGGTCAACATGTGTTTAAGGCTAATGCGAGTGTGATTGAAGTGCTGAGTGAAAAAGGCGCATTAATGCATCACCATGCGTTGCAGCATAGCTATCCACATTGCTGGCGCCATAAAACGCCAATTATTTTTCGAGCAACACCGCAGTGGTTTGTGAGTATGGATCAGGCTAACTTACGCCAAGACTCTTTAAACGAAATCGCCAAGACACAATGGCTACCTGAGTGGGGCGAAAACCGTATTGCAAACATGGTTGAAGGACGTCCTGACTGGTGTATCTCTCGTCAACGTACGTGGGGTGTGCCAATTGCCTTGTTTGTGGATAAAGACACAGGCGCTTTGCACTCAAATACTGAAGAATTTATTGAGCAAGTTGCTGTTTTAGTTGAAGGCAAAGGTATTCAAGCGTGGTATGACTTAGATCCGGTAACGCTGTTAGGTGACGACGCTGAGCAATATATGAAAGTGCAAGACACTTTAGATGTGTGGTTTGATTCTGGCGTATCACATGCATGTGTAGTGGATGCACGAGAAGAGCTTACAGGCCCAGCTGATCTATATCTTGAAGGTTCAGATCAGCACAGAGGCTGGTTCATGTCGTCAATGATGACCTCGGTTGCTATTAATGGTCATGCACCATATAAACAAGTCCTGACTCATGGTTTCACTGTTGATGAAAACGGCCGTAAGATGTCAAAGTCTTTAGGTAATGTTATTTCTCCACAGAATATTATGAACAAGCTTGGCGCAGATATTTTACGCCTATGGGTGGCATCAACGGATTACACCGCAGAAATGACGGTATCAGATGAAATATTTAAACGCTCAGCTGATCGTTATCGCCGTATTCGTAACACGAGTCGCTATTTATTGTCGAATTTAAGCGGGTTCAACCCTGAGACAGATTTAGTGGCAATTGATGATATGGTTGAACTAGACCGTTGGATTGTATCTAGAGCTGCACAATTGCAAATCGAAATTTTGGAAGCCTATGATAACTATCAAATGTTGGTAGTGACTCAGAAGCTAATGAATTTCTGTACAGGTGAGCTTGGCTCATTCTACTTAGATGTCATTAAAGACCGTCAGTACACAGCAAAGAGTGATAGCCATGCACGTCGTTCATGTCAGTCAGCGCTTTATCATATTGCCGAAGCAATGACGCGTTGGATGGCGCCAATCATGAGCTTTACGGCACAAGAAATTTGGCAGGCATTACCAGGTAAGCGCAGCCAGTTTGTATTTACCGATGTATGGTATGAAGGTCTTAATGATGCCTCTGAAGGACAGTTAAGCAATGAATATTGGCAAGGTGTACTTGCTGTGCGTGATGAAGTGAACCGTGTGTTAGAGAGTGCACGTAAAGAAGAAGTTATTGGCGCGACGTTGCAGGCCGAAGTGACACTTTACACTGATGGAGATTTAGCGAGTGGGCTACAAAAGCTAGGCGATGAGCTACGTTTTGTATTACTTACGTCGAAAGTGACTATTGCACCTGCGAGTAACAAACCGGAAGATGCAATTGCCTCTGAAATCGATGGCTTGTTTATCACTGTTGCTGCAACCGACGCTCAAAAGTGTGAGCGTTGTTGGCACTATTGCGATGATGTGGGTAGTCACGAGACACATACTGATATGTGTGGTCGTTGTATTACTAACGTTGAAGGTGACGGCGAACAGCGTCAGTTTGCATAGGAGTATAATGTGACCGACTCAACTCAAAAAAGTGGTTTAGTTTGGTTATGGCTAAGTCTACTGCTCTTTGCAGTAGACTATGTTACCAAAGCTGCAGTAATGGATAGTATGAAACTTTATGAGTCAATCGAGTTGCTGCCATTTTTTAATTTTACCTACATGCACAACTACGGTGCTGCGTTTAGTTTTTTAAGTGAAGCGGGTGGGTGGCAACGTTGGTTTTTAAGTTTTATTGCAGTGGCAATTAGTGCGTTGTTGCTGTTTTGGCTACGCAAATTACCGGCAAATAACTGGGTTTTGTGTGGTGCTTACTCATTAGTTTTGGCTGGTGCGATAGGAAATTTGGTCGATAGACTTGTCCATGGTTACGTGATTGACTTTTTACATTTTTACTACCAAAACTGGCATTATCCGGCGTTTAATATTGCTGATATGGCAATTGTAGGTGGTGCTGGTCTATTATTATTTGATGCCTTTAAAGGTGACTCTTCTCAGGAGAAAAAAGCATGAGTGAACAAGTGATAGGGTCTCAGTCTGAGGTGCTTTTTCATTTTTCGATAAAGCTTGAGGATGGCTCTGCTGCTGATTCGACTAAAGTGCATAATAAGCCTGCAAAGTTATTTATGGGCGATGGCAGCTTAACTGAAAATTTTGAAAAATGTTTATTGGGTTTGGTTGTTGGTGACAGTAAGTCATTTGATTTAGAGCCTGACGATGCGTTTGGTCAACCAAACCCGGATAATATTTATTATGTTGACCGTAGTAAATTCGGAGTTGATACACCCGCAGAGGTTGGCAGTATCATTGCATTTACTCAACCAGATGGTACCGATTTGCCTGGGCTTGTACGTGAAGTGGCTGGCGAGTCAGTCACTGTTGACTTTAATCACCCACTGGCAGGTCAAAAGGTGACGTTTGAAGTTGATATTCTTGAGGTAAGCAACTAATGGATATCTTACTAGCCAACCCAAGAGGTTTTTGTGCAGGTGTAGACCGTGCAATAAGCATCGTGGAGCGTGCACTAGATATTTTTGAAAGCCCGATATATGTCCGCCATGAGGTTGTTCACAATAAATATGTTGTGAATGGCCTGAAAGCGCGTGGTGCTGTATTTGTGGAAGAGTTACACCAGGTACCAGACGATAGCATTGTTATTTTTAGTGCACATGGTGTGTCTCAGCAAGTGCGTCAAGAAGCAAAACGACGTGAGCTTAAGGTATTTGACGCAACGTGCCCGTTAGTGACTAAAGTTCATATGGAAGTAACACGAGCGAGTCGTAAGGGCACAGAGTGTATCTTGATAGGCCACCACGGTCACCCAGAAGTCGAGGGCACTATGGGGCAGTATGCCAATGATGATGGTGGTATTTACCTTGTAGAGACACCAGAAGATGTGAACGCATTAGAGATAAAAGACCCGAGCAATGTATTTTATTGTAGTCAGACTACTTTGTCAGTGGATGACACCGCGGATGTGATTGATGCACTCAGGTGTAAATTTCCTAATATACATGGCCCGCGTAAAGATGATATTTGTTACGCAACTCAAAATCGTCAAGATGCAGTACGAGACTTAGCTGATAAAGTTGACGTGTTACTGGTTGTTGGTGCAAAAAATAGCTCGAACTCAAATCGCTTACGTGAACTTGCAGATAAAATGGGCACGACGTCATACTTGATTGATGATGCGAGCAGTATGAGTGAAAGTTGGTTTGACAACATTAGCAGCGTAGGAGTCACTGCGGGGGCATCAGCACCTGAAGTGTTAGTTCAGCAGGTTATTACACGTTTGAAAGAACTTGGGGGGGAAACTGTCATTGAGAACCCAGGTGAAGAAGAAAATGTTGTATTTGCTGTGCCGATTGAATTGCGTTAACTAAGCATGCAGCCATGTTTAAATCACCTGATTTAACCAATGGATTGCTCCCTGCTATAGTCACTGAACGGGGTGTACTGGCTATGCTAGTCGCCTCGCAGACTCTGGCATTATTACTGGCCTTTTCTCCTATGAGTTATGAATCTATTTGGGTTCGGCTGGGCATAATAAGTTTATTTGTTCACTGCGTAAGTGCCATTGGCTTTACTGTACTTTCGTTGCTACAGCATTACTTAAATAGATATTCAGGTATTTTCGAATACAGCGTTATTGTCATCGTATTCCAAGTAATCACTTTCCTATTAAGCTTAGGTGTTGCCGTCTTTGAGGTGACATCTGCAGAGTTTCTTGATTGGCCTTTTATCGCTAAGAATAGCGCAATTTGTCTATTTGTTACTTTTTTATTTTTGCATTTCATGGCTATTTTTCGCGATAAAATTACCACGTATGCTACTTTATCTAGATTAGAACTTGATGCTTTACATGCTAGGATCAGACCGCATTTCTTTTACAATAGTTTAAATACGATTGCAGAACTTACACAACAAGACTCAGACTCCGCTGAGCAAGCAGTATTAACGCTCGCAAATTTATCGCAATGGGCTATGCATCCTAATAAACTAGTTCCGCTTACTGAAGAACTTGCATTATCAAAGAAGTATATTGAACTTGAGCGGTGGCGTTTTAGAAATAAAATGTCAGTCCATTGGTCTCTTCCATCTACTATACCCGATATTTTGGTGCCAGTTTTAACAGTTCAACCCTTAGTTGAAAATGCAATAAATTATGGTGTTGAAGGACTTATCGCCGGCGGTGAAATAAGCATTTCAGTTGAAGCATTCGACCATGCCGTAAAAATTACCATCAGTAATACGATAGGTACTGATGTTTCCAAACATAAAGGGCAAGGTATGGCACAACGCAATATAAAAGAACGCCTTGATTTGCATTACGGTCCAGAGGCAAAACTCGAAATAAAACAAGCAAATAAGCGTTATTTTGCCTCTCTAACTCTTCCTCTACAGGTGAAGCTGTGAAGTATTTAATTGCAGATGATGAACCACTAGCGCGACAAAGAGCCAAAAGGTTAATGGGTAATCTTTCTGGCTTTGATTGCTGTGGTATGGCGGAGCATGGAGCGCAAGTGTTAGAGCTTGTGAGTCAAGAAAACCCGGATGTACTATTGCTTGATATTGATATGCCAGGGTTGAGTGGTTTAGAAGTGGCTCAGCGCTTAAGTCATTCGAATCACAATATTAAGATTGTTTTTGTAACGGCTCATCCTGAATTTGCATTAGATGCGTTTCACGTGTTTGCATCAGGCTTTCTGGTAAAGCCTGTACAGTTTGAACAGTTAGAAGCTGTTATGTCTCGATTTTATTCTCCGAAAATCCAATATCAACTGGCAGGACAAACCCGTTCGGTGGATGTTGCTCACATAATGGTTGCCAAAGCGGAAGATAAGTACACCCATATTTGGTTTGAAGGAGGAGAGGCAGTTATTGATGAAAGTCTTAAAAGCTTACTAGCGACTTATCCTCAAGCGTTTATTCAGATACATCGAAATACATTAGTACGGCGCAATGCAATTGAATCCCTGAGGTCATCATCATCTGGGTTGTTACTAAAATTAAAAGGATTTTCTGAGCTTTTACCTGTAAGCCGACGCGCAGCAAAAGACCTTAAAGGCCTCATCTAACGGTTGTTAACCTATCATGTTCCGTTGCGGTTTTTAGTATCAGCCAAGATTAAATACACTTCCTCCGTCGTTTTATAGTCGCCTGCTTCATAGGTAATCCGTTCATCTGAGATTTTGACCGTTCAGAGAATTGGTTATTGAGTTACGTTTAGAATATTTTATTCTTAATATAGCAAAGATTTTCACCTGAGGTTTTTTTAATGGCCCCCTCTTACAGCCGTCAAAATGGTTTTACGCTATTGGAAGTACTCATTGCATTTATGGTACTGAGTTTTGGGTTATTGGGCGCGGTAGCGCTGCAAGCAAAAGCCAAACAAGCGAGTTTCGATTCTATGCAGCGAGCGGCAGCCGTCGCGTTAGCAAATGATATTATGCAGAGGATCAGAGTCAATGATTCAGCGCAATTGGCTAGCAATTATAAATTAATATTTACAAGTCAGACCGCATTAAATGCGCAACGACGCTGCTTTGGGGCGCAATGCACAAGTGCCGCAATTGCTGCGCTAGATTTAGAGCAATGGAAATTAGCGATTAGGGCGAGAGAAAATACCGGTACTTTAGATGACACAACGGTGTGTATAAATCCGAAGTCAGATGCCAGTACACAAGGTAGGGGGTTTAACGTCGAAGTTGTTGTGTCATGGCGCGGCAGGCAAAAAATGAAAGCAACAGATGAAATTAAAGCAGTAAGCTGCGGCACTAATGATGACCAACGGCGATTAGTTGTATTAAACAGTTTTGTTTTTGCGAGGGGGCTGTAATGAAAAAGAATGGATTTTCTCTGCTTGAGTTAATGATATCTATGTTCATTGGCATATTGATTTTAGGGGGGGTTATTGCCACTTATGTAAGTATGAAGGTGACGACCCGGGATACGATGGCAATTGGTGAAATGCAAGAAACAGGTCGGTTAGCGCTATCTATTTTGCAACGCGATATTGAACAAATCGGGTTTTGGGGGACCTTTTATGATGAGGGGTTTACTGAGGAAAATGTTGAAAGTGTTGCAAACCCAAATAATGATTGTTTTGGCGGGCTAAATAATGGCAGTTTCCCGGATGAAACCCCTACAAATTTTAGACCTGTGTATGCAGAGGTTTCAGATGGCTCTAATGTGTTAGATTGTATTGGAGACAGCGTTAAAAATACCGATGTGATTCAACTGAAGTTATTAGAAGGAAACCCAGTTACTATTGATGAGGGAAAGGCCCAAGATATTAACCGTAATCGATTTTATTTTATTGCAGATCAAGAGCGAGCAGAATTTGTTTCTGGTGCAAGCCCTATAAACGTACCGACGGTAAATTCAACAGTATGGCCTTATAGCCATCATGTTTATTACCTAACCACTGAGGAAATAACCATAAATAATATTAAGCGAGATATTCCTATTTTGAAACGTCTACGCTTAACTGCTAGCGGAATGTTCCAAGAGCCAGTCATGGAAGGTATCGAAGATTTTAGATTGGTTTTTGGGTTGGACACCAATGGTGACTATCGCGTTGACACGTATCGCAGTACACCAGATATGAGTACATCAAATTGGGAAAATGATGATGGTATTTTAACCGTGCAAATTTATCTGCTTGTAAGAGCGCTAGAGCCGGATCCTGGCTTGAAGTTAAATAGTCGCACCTACACATTAGGCTTTGACGCAGACCGCAGAACGCATACTTTTTCAGATAATTATCGACGCACTGTTTTTTCTACCACCATCAGACTTAATGGGACTATGGCATGGCGAATATAAAGAATCAAAGTGGCATTGTATTGGTAACCGCGATGATCATGATTGTTGCAGTGACTGCAGTGGCTGTGACCTTAATGAGTAGCAGTAGTATTGATTTAAAGATAACCAATGCAGCACAAGAGCGTGAGCAAGCGGAGAATTTACTGGTGGGAGAAGTGCAAAGGGTGATTTTAAATGAAGGTAACCGTGCCGTATTGAATCGCTTTTTGATGTCTAAGAAACAGCTTGAGGATGGTCGGATTAGTATATTTAGTGGTGAGCATAATACAGATAATTTGATACGAGGCTTAAACAATGGCCCGAAAGAACTGGATTGCCCCCGGTCATTTAAATATACCAAAGACATTGTTTGTAATTTAACTGAGCTAAGCACATCCGTAGAATACGGTACTCGAGCGAAACATCGGCTGACCGTTGTGGTGGGTGTTGGCCAGCAAATGATCAGTGCTCGGGCGGGAATGTAACATGAAAAATATGATGCTAATTTTATTGCTAGGCTGCGTGGCAACATTTCAATCAATAGCCGAAGATATAGAGCTTTACGTAAAACATAATATAGAGGTAGATGAAAAGCCTCGGGTGATGATTATTTTTGATACCTCGGGCAGTATGGCGTTCTCGAGTCAAACAGGTCGCAGTTGTGGCTATGACTATTATCGAGGTCGCTATAATTTATGCTCAGATAGCCGTCTAGGTGTGGCTAAAAGTGCCATTACTGAGTTAGTGAACAACAATACAGATATAGAGTTTGGTTTGATGCGCTTTAATGGCAGTAGTGGTGGATATGTTTTAGCACGCATAGGTGCTAATCAGTCAACTATAAAATCGCAAATTGGCAGTTTGGTTGCCAATGGTGCAACGCCTTTAAGTGAAACGTTATGGGAAGCATATTTATACCTGACAGGTGGCACGCGTTTTTATGCTTCAAATATCAGGGGAAGAGACACCAGTATTGAAACTGGTAATTCATACATCTCGCCATTCCATCAAAATGCAAGTGACCCTGAGCGCTGTGATAATTCGGTCAACCTTATTCTAATGACGGATGGCGACCCATCAAATGATAGTCAGCAAAATGGTAATATTAATAATTTACATGTTAATACATTTGGCACAAGTACACCTGTTTACAACAATAATTATATGCCAGCATTAGCAAAGTCTATTCATGGTGATAGTTCGACTCCGGTTGATTTGTATTCGAGCTCGGGTACTAAAACCCATACTGGGCGAGTTTATACTATCGGCTTTGGTAATGGCATGAGTAGCTCAGGGAAAAACATTCTTGAGAAAACAGCAGAGCTCGGTGGTGGGCAATATTTACAAGCCAATACCTCATCTCAGTTATCAGCGGCATTCGAGTCGGTAACGAACAGCATTCGTCAAGAGGCCGACAGTTTTGCTTTACCTATCGCGGCCAATACAGGTAATCAAACAAAAAGCAGCGACTCTTTGTATTACACGATGTTTTTACCAGAAACTCATACACGATGGAAAGGCAACCTGAAAAAGCTCAAAGTACAGGACAATAAATTGTTAGTTGATATGGCTGGAAAAGCTGCAATCGATATTGATGGGAAAATAGATAAAAATGCCACAACATTCTGGTCTGAACCTGGTTCAAAAGATGGCAATGCGGTTGATAAGGGGGGTGTAAATTACCAATTGAGCCAACAAAACACCCGTAAAATTTACTCTGACTTTGGTGATGCAGCATTACATGACTTTACATATGCTGAAGCACTTCGCCAGTATGGCAATGATATTGATATATATGCAGATAAAATGAATGCATCTTCAACGGAGTTGCCTAGTATTATGCAGTGGGCAAGAGGTATAGACGTTGATGATGAAGATAAAGATCGTAATGATGTTGAACGTCGGGAAACGATTTTTGGCGACCCGCTGCATTCTAAAGTGGTGTCTATCACTTATAGTACAGGAGGAAACCCAGACACACGGTTAATAATTGGCACGAACGCCGGCTTTTTACATATGTTTAAAGATGAAGGCAATACGATGACCGAAAGCTGGGCCTTCATTCCGGAAAGTTTACTACCCGTACTTAAAGCACAAAAAAATAGCCAAGAAGACACCAAGTTATATGGCGTTGATGGATACTCGACAATTTATCACGATGATCGAGATGGCGATAATATCGTATCATCTGGTGATAAAGTTTGGTTGTTTTTTGGTATGCGCCGTGGTGGTAATCAATATTATGCTTTAGATATTACTAACCCTGATTCACCTAAAATGATGTGGGGAGGGCCTATTACAGGAGGGAGCGGTGACTTTGCAAAGCTCGGTCAAACGTGGGCTAAGCCCTTAGTAACTCACATAGAAAATCAAGGTGATGATCCTGTGGTTATATTTACCGCAGGGTATGATACCAATAAAGACAATGTTTCCAAAAGTAATGACTCCATTGGGGAGGGAGTTTTTATTGTTAAGGCTGAAACTGGGGAGCTAGTTTGGGCGTTAACACGTGATAATGGTTTTAAAGGTCGTCATAGTATCGTAGGTGGAGTGGCCGCGTTGGACTCGAACTACGATGGTTTTGACGACCGGTTGTATATGGCCGATACCGGAGGTGGGGTATGGCGAATTGATATGCCCGGTGCTGATCCAACGGACTCAGATAAGCCGTGGACACACTTTAGGTTGGCTCTGCTTGCAGGAAACGCTGTATCAAATGATAGGCGTTTTTACCATGCCCCCATAGTGGCAAGAACTTATTTTAGTAAGGTATCAGTTACGGAAACCAGCAATGGTGATTTAAAAACACGAAAAGACACACCTTACGAAGCCATACTAGTTGGATCAGGTAACCGTACTCGTCCTTCGTCGACCGGCACGGTTGATTTCTTATTCATGATAAGAGATGAAAACTCGGTGACTAAGTCATTTGAGGGAGATGATATTCCTGAAACGATTAAAGTAAAAGACTTATTGAACGTTACAAACGACCCTTTTTCTAAGCGATTAAGTAATTATGAAAGGTTTACTGATTTAGAAGGGACGCTAGGCACATTTCATGGCTGGAAGTACCGCTTGAGCGCATCTGAAAAGTCATTGTCAGAAGCATCTGTCGCGGGAGGGGTTGCTTACTTTACATCATTTACTCCACCTACTACAGCCACAAAGTGTGAAGTAGAAGCGGGGGCTGGCAAACTTTATGCGTTTCACCTTCATTACGGTACTAAGGTCTATAATAGTTTGAGTTTTGATACGCAAACCGATGTACCTGAGGCGCCCCAACCTTATTTCACCTGTGAAAAGCCCGCAGGAGCCCCTCCTAGCTCAAATTACTGTCGAGCGGTGGTGAGAATGATAGGACCGGCTATTGCTTCAAGTGACGATAGTGAAAGCTATGGACCTACATCGGGTGTGCCATTTATTACGCCAGAAGTGAAAGGGGATGGTGTGCCGGTTACAATAGATGGAAAAGTGGTGTTAACAGCGGCGCCTTTAAATTTTGGTTTGCAAACACAGCAATTATATATTTATAAAAGGGAAGAACATGATGAGAAATAATGCAAAATGGCAACACGGTTTTACCTTGATAGAAGTAATGATGGTTATCGCAATAATTGGTATTTTGGTGGCGATTGGTATCCCAAACTATGAACGTTATGCAAAAAGAGCAGCACGTGCCGATGCTATGGTGATCTTATTGGATGCGGCAAATAAGCAAGAGCAATTTTTTGTAGATAACCGGCAGTATACAACAGACTTAGAGGACATCGGGGTCTCGGCAACAAGCGAGAACGGTTATTTTTCGATTGCCGCTACGGTGAATAATAGTACATTCGTTATCACTGCGACCGCCCAAGGAGGTCCTGTGAGCTCAGATACCATGTGTACAACGTTAACAATTAATGAACTAGGGTTGAAAGGGTATACAGGCTTGGCAAAAAACGCAGATGAGTGCTGGGAGCGGTAAACCAGTCACTTACACTTATTGGTCGCTCTTAATCTAGAGCGACCTGCTAAGCTTAGCGTTAGTTCAAGTCCAACGGGTTTACCTGATTTATTTTCAGTGCAATATACAAAAGTGCCATTAGTAAACCCTTTTATACTGCCGTTCGGTTTAAAAATAATGGCTCGTCGCGGGTATGTCAGGGTGTGTGCCAAAGTGATGCCATCAATAATAATCAGTCGTTTATCATTTGGACCAAATGTCCGTAATACTTGATTGTCTATAAAAACAGTCAGCGGCTCATGCCAGCGATTAGGGTGACACTTATTTTTAATGAGTGGGCATATCGTGATATTTTTGTCTAAGATCATGGCCTGACTTCTTGCTAGTGTTAGTGTTTTTTTCACCAGACGCAAGTGCTGCTCGGGTAGGTGGCTCGATAATATCTCTGAGTAACTGGCTAAAGAAAGTAGGAATAAAATACTCATAATAGCCACTGCTATCAGAGTTTCTATTAACGTAAACGCACCATTTTTTTGTATAGTTGAGGTATCCATCCGTGGATCTCCATATCGCTTATTTAGTAACTTTAGTCAAAAACGAGAATTCGTCAATTCAACCCATGTTTACGATATGTATCGTTACTCTTTTATTTTGTTATGGACAGCTTTGTGTGACATCGCCTTTATAAAAAGCATTACCCGATACAGCCAATGTGAGTTCTTTGCTCTTTTCGTCACCACCTGATGGGCAATAAATAAATCTACCAGTGGAAGATGTTACTCTGCCACTACTATCAAAGCGAATTCTGAGTGAGCCATTAAATGTTAATTTATCACCGTTAGGTAATAAATCCATAGCACGTAATAAAGTATCATTGTTGTCAAAAGCACCGCTATTATCGGCGTCAATAAACACGATGACATTGTTATTCGACCAGTTATTCTCACACGACATATTACTACGGGTCGCCAGCTTCGAAGGGTTGACAGGGCAAGCAATGACAATTTCATCACTGGTTGTTGCCTTTGCTCTGGCAAATGAGATAGTTCTTTTTAAGTCGAGCAAAAATGCTTCTGAACGATTGTTTTGTGCTAAGTTGTTGCTACCAGATAAGGCGAGAGCGGCGAGTATGCCCAAGATAGCAATTGCGATTAATAATTCGATTAAGGTGAAGCCACGTATATTTCTCATTGTATACTCCAAGGCTAAAGAGCGAGGTTCATACTTTAGTTTTACTCATTATGACGTTGTTTTTTGTTCAGATCCAATCTCTTTGTTTGCTAACGGTTTTAGGATTGACTAAAATCGACACACTGCCAATGGAAAACTAAAGAATCATGAAGAAAATAGAAGCAATAATAAAGCCATTTAAATTAGATGATGTAAGAGAAGCATTATCAGATATTAGTATTACGGGTATGACTGTCTGTGAAGTAAAGGGGTTTGGCCGTCAAAAAGGACATACAGAGCTGTACCGTGGTGCTGAATACATGGTTGATTTTCTGCCTAAAGTTAAGCTCGACATTGTATTAGCAGATGAAGATGTCGATAGGGCTATTGATGTTATTCTCAAGACGGCGCAAACAGGTAAAATAGGTGATGGAAAAATATTTGTGACTGATGTTGAGCGCGTTGTACGTATTCGTACTGGTGAAGAAGACGAAGAAGCGATTTAAATGGGATTGGTTCTAAACTAAAAAGCCGCATTAATATTGCGGCTTTTTGTTATTCAATAAGAAGTTAACGCTTGTTTAGTGCTCTAGTTTGCTTAGCATGCTCACTTAAATCACGTAATCCCAGTTTGTCATAACTTTTTTCCATGATCATAAGGGCTTCATTGAGGTAGCTACTTTGAGAGTAATGCTCAACAACATATTTTCCACGGTTAGCAGCCGCAAGGAACGCTTCACGTTCAAAGTAATATTCAGCCACTTTTATTTCGTATCGAGCCATTCTATTTAACAACCAACCGAGACGCTTCTTAGCTTCTGGTATATAAGGGCTACTCGGATAGCTTTTTACGAGTGTAGATAAGTCTTGAAAAGCAACTCTAGTGCGACTTGCATCGCGGTCAGCTCGGTCAACACCAAAGTATTCTTGAAACGCATTTTTATCCGCTTTAATATTTACCAAGCCACGCATGTAATACATGTAGTCTAAGTTTTTATGGTTTGGGTTTAAGCGAATAAAACGGTCGATAGTGGCAAGCGCCTGTTCTGTATTGCCTGTTTGATAATGTGCAAACACTAAATCCATCTGTACTTGGCGTGAATAAGGGCCAAATGGGTAGCGAGAGTTGATAGCACTTAATAGTTCAATGGCTCTAGCATAAAGTCCGGAGTCTAATGTTTGTTTTGCGTCATCATATAATGCTTGCGCTGATTTATTTGGTACGCGTTCGATATCTTCTTGTTCTGGTGCGGACGAACATGCCGCTAATCCTAAAAATGAGGCGCTTACTACGATAGCAAAGGCGCGCTTCCCTAAGTTCATTATCATTTTATTTTACTACCTTTGTTGTCTTCGGCTAGGCCAAGTGGGCAAAACCGAGTAAACTATGCAATTATGCGATTCTAACCCAGTCGAGCAAAGCTTGCACTGGTAATTTAGGTAAAGTTACAGATGTCAGAGCAAATTTCTCTTCAAGCTGAAGTCCCTACTGAGCTAGGTGGTAAACGTCTAGACCAAATTTTGGCGCAATTGTTCCCCGATTTTTCACGTTCAAGAATAAAAACTTGGATTTTGGATGATAAAATCACCGTTGATGGTGAAGTATTTAATACGCCTAGAGAAAAGTTACTAGGTGGTGAAGTGGTGGCTATTGAAACGCTTATTGAAGCACCTCGTGAATATGAGGCACAAGATATCCCGTTAAATATTGTTTATGAAGATGATGATATTTTAGTGATCAATAAATCTATGGGCTTAGTTGTGCATCCTGGTGCGGGCAACCCTGATGGGACTGTATTAAACGCACTACTGCATCATCACCCTGATATTATTAATGTGCCTCGTGCAGGTATTGTGCATCGTCTAGATAAAGATACGACAGGCTTGATGGTGGTAGCAAAAACAATTCAGGCACAAACTCATTTGGTAAAGAACTTACAGGCGCGTGAAAACTTTACCCGTGAGTATGAAGCTTTATGTAATGGCACAATGACCGCGGGTGGCATGGTTGAAAAGCCGATAGGTCGTCATGCAACTAAGCGTACACATATGGCTATTCATGAAATGGGTAAACCGGCAATCACGCATTACCGTGTTGCTGAGAAGTTTAGAGCACACACGCGTTTACGTTTACGACTAGAAACGGGTCGTACCCACCAAATTCGTGTTCACATGGCGCATTTAAATCATCCTCTCATTGGCGATCAACTTTACGGTGGCCGACCACGCCCACCACGTAATGCCACACCTGAGTTATTTGCTCAACTAAGAGACTTCAAACGCCAAGCACTGCATGCGATCAAATTGAGTATTGCTCACCCAATTACAGGTGAAATTATGACATGGGAAGCGCCTATTCCTGATGACATGCAAATAGTCACTGAAGCGTTACGCGCAGATACAAAAGAAAATCCCGATTTGGCATTGTAGTTTTTGCTGTGATCCTTCCTAATTGGCCTATTCAAGATAAAGTTGGTGCATTATCAACCACACGATGTGGTGGTGCATCGACTGGGCCATTCCTAAGTTTTAACCTAGGGTATCATGTGGGTGACGTACACGACATCGTTGTGAAAAATCATCAAGCGCTTAGTGCTTATCTACCTGCTAAAGCCATTTGGCTTGAACAAATACACGGTAACTGTGTATTTGTCGTAAATGAAAAAAAGCCAGTTACGCCATGGCCGCAAGCCGATGCTTTGTATACTAACGCTCGTTTGCAGCCGCTTGCCATTATGACCGCTGATTGCTTACCTATATTATTAGCAAGCAAATGCGGTGGAGAAGTTGCTGCCGTGCATGGCGGGTGGCGACCTTTGGCTGCTGGTATATTGGCGAATACGTTAGCGAAGTTTCATTGTAACCCGAGTGATATTTTTGCTTGGTTAGGCCCAGCTATCGGCCCTACAGCGTTTGAGGTTGGCCCTGAAGTTGTTACGCAATTTTGTGATTTAGATAGCGCACATTGTAGCGACTTTGTTAAACAAAATACGGGTAAATATTTGGCCGATATATTCGCGATTGCGACTCGTCAGTTAGCCGAATTAGGCGTGACTAAGGTGTATACTGATAAACTATGTACAGTCACCGACTCTCAACATTTTTTCTCTTATCGACGTGATGGTCAAACAGGTCGAATGGCCAGTGTGATCTGGCGTAATTAATCCGAAGAGTTTTCAGCTTTTTGACTTGAACATTTCACAAATCATACCCATTTAATAACAAGTTATAGTTATAAATAGGTATATACCTTATGCGTTTGGACCGATTTACCAGTAAATTTCAAGCAGCACTTTCTGATGCCCAATCATTGGCTTTGGGCCGAGACCATCAATTTATTGAACCTGTGCATTTGATGTATGCCTTGTTGCAGCAAACAGGTTCAAGTGTACGTGCACTGCTAGCGCAAGCTGGGATTAGTGCTGATGAGTTGAATACCAAATTATCTCAAGCCATTGAGAAAGTATTTAAAGTTGAAGGCATTGGTGGAGACGTTCAGTTATCACATAATTTAATTGGTTTGATCAACTTATGTGATAAGTACGCACAAAAGCGTAAAGATAAATATATATCAAGCGAACTATTTGTTTTTTCAGCGTGCGAAGACAAAGCTGACTTAGGCGAAATTTTTAAGGCACTGAATATTACTCAACCTAAAATCGAGGCGGCAATAAAAGCCATTCGAGGCGGTCAAAAGGTTGATAACCCAAATGCAGAAGAAACACGTCAAGCGCTGGAAAAGTACACCGTTGATTTAACCGAGCGTGCCGAGCAAGGGAAGTTAGATCCCGTTATCGGCAGAGATGATGAGATTCGGCGTACGATTCAGGTTTTACAACGTAGAACTAAAAATAACCCTGTTTTAATTGGTGAGCCTGGGGTCGGTAAAACAGCCATAGTTGAAGGGCTGGCACAACGAATTATCAATGGCGAGGTCCCTGAAGGATTGAAGAATAAACGTGTTCTTTCGCTTGATCTAGGTGCATTGGTAGCAGGGGCAAAGTACCGAGGTGAGTTTGAAGAGCGTTTGAAATCTGTTCTCAACGAGCTATCAAAGGAAGAAGGCCAAGTTATTTTATTTATTGATGAAATACATACGATGGTTGGCGCTGGAAAAACAGACGGCGCAATGGATGCAGGCAATATGCTTAAACCCGCTTTGGCGCGCGGAGAACTACACTGTGTGGGAGCAACCACTCTTGATGAATATCGACAATATATTGAAAAAGATGCTGCATTGGAGCGCCGTTTTCAGAAAGTATTTGTCAGTGAGCCAAATGTGGAAGACACCATCGCAATATTGCGAGGGTTAAAAGAGCGGTACGAGTTACATCATTCTGTTGATATCACCGACCCAGCAATTGTTGCAGCGGCCAACTTGTCACATCGTTATATTTCTGATCGCCAATTGCCAGATAAAGCAATTGATTTGATTGATGAGGCAGGGAGCTCTATACGCCTACAAATTGACTCAAAGCCTGAACAGTTGGATAAGTTAGAGCGTCGGATCATTCAGCTTAAACTCGAAGATAATGCATTGGCTAAAGAAAAAGATGAAGCGAGCCAAAAGCGTCGTTCACAGATGCAAACGTTAATATCTGAACTGGAAGGGGAGTATCGAGAGTTAGATGAAGTTTGGAATGCTGAAAAAGCGTCATTGCAGGGTACACAAGTTATAAAAGCTGAGTTGGAACAAAGCCGCTTAGATTTAGAAGTTGCCAGACGGGCAAGTGACTTGCAGCGCATGTCAGAATTGCAATACGGCCGAATTCCCGAATTAGAACGCAAACTTGATTTAGCATCACAAGCGGAAATGCAAGAAATGAACTTGCTTAAAAATCAAGTCGGTGAAGATGAAATCGCAGAAATATTATCGCGTTGGACAGGGATCCCCGTGGCAAAAATGCTACAAGGTGAACGAGAAAAACTACTCGCAATGGAAGATGAGTTACACGACAAAGTAATTGGTCAAGATGAAGCTGTTCATGCGGTCTCCAATGCGATTCGTCGCTCTAGGGCTGGATTGGCCGATCCTAATAGACCTATTGGTTCATTTTTATTTTTAGGACCAACAGGCGTTGGTAAAACGGAGCTGACCAAAGCATTGGCACACTTTATGTTCGATACTGAAGATGCCATGGTCCGAATAGATATGTCAGAATTTATGGAGAAGCACTCGGTGGCACGACTCGTCGGAGCGCCTCCCGGGTACGTAGGGTATGAAGAAGGCGGATATTTAACTGAGGCGGTAAGACGTCGTCCATATTCAGTTGTATTGCTCGATGAAGTTGAAAAAGCACATCCAGACGTATTTAATATATTGCTGCAAGTATTAGACGATGGTCGCTTGACTGACGGCCAAGGTCGTACGGTGGACTTTAAGAATACCGTGATCATCATGACCTCAAATTTGGGCTCAGATATTGTTCAAGAGCAAGCAAGTAACAATGATTATGTGGGTCTAAAAAAACGGGTCATGAATGAACTAGCAACGCAATTTAGACCTGAATTTATTAATAGAATCGACGAAACCGTGGTGTTTCATCCATTGATCACAGAGCACATAAAGAAAATAGCGTCGATACAGCTCACTAAACTGACCGCAAGGTTACATGAAAAAGGTTTCCAGTTTGATTTGACCAAAGATGCTTTGGAAAAAATTGCCCAAAGTGGCTTCGATCCCGTATTTGGCGCTCGCCCTTTAAAACGGGCTATTCAACAGTATATTGAAAATCCATTAGCACAAAGGTTGTTATCTGGTGAGTTTGTCAGTGGCGATAGTATTGTGGTTGATGTTCAAGATGAAGAAATTGTTTTTCTAAAATAAGTAACTCTAGGTTTTCT
The DNA here is from genome assembly GCF_018101015.1 of Pseudoalteromonas sp. MMG005. NCBI lineage: Bacteria > Pseudomonadati > Pseudomonadota > Gammaproteobacteria > Alteromonadales > Pseudoalteromonadaceae > Pseudoalteromonas > Pseudoalteromonas sp. MMG005. The sequence goes on from NZ_JAGJEK010000010.1 coordinate 179,097, forward strand.
CTAACGTGTTGAACGGCGTAATAATATAATGTTATTACGCCGCTTGTGATGTAGAAAGTTGTTATGTTTTTATACCTTAAATGTTAGGAGCATACCATTGACCTTCTCTGCGCTATTGACCAGTTTTGCGGCATCTTCAGCGACTTTATAGCTTAACTGTAAATTCTCTTCACCATGATTGCTGATGGTATTAATATTGGTATTAATGTCAGTACTCACAGCTTGTTGTTGCTCAGCCGCCGCGGAAATCTCGAGCGCAGAGTTGGCAATGTCAGTTATTTGATTATAAATAGTTTCTAGCGCTTCTTGGCTTGCTTGGCTCGCTTGTACACAGTTGTCAGCTCGGTCTTTGGTCGATTGCATGACTTTTGACCAGTTGTGTAATGTATCTTGGATTTCTTTAATCGAGTTATAAATATGGCTAGTGGCATTTTGTGTACGTGATGAAAGTGCGCGTACTTCATCTGCGACAACAGCAAATCCTCGGCCATGTTCGCCTGCGCGTGCGGCTTCAATGGCTGCATTTAATGCGAGTAAATTTGTTTGTTCAGCAATTCCTTCGATTTCGGTCATGACTTGGCCAATTTTATCAGCTTCATTTGCGAGTGTAGTTGCTGTTTGCGCTGCTTCATCAACTTGGTTGGCCAAAGAGCTAACCATACTGGCATTATCAGTCATGGTCGCTTTGATATCATTGCAATGTGCTTGAGTTGTATCGACCTTTGTGGCAGTTTCACTGGTGCTATGAGATATTTCGCCAATTGTTACACTCATTTGAGACATCGCGGTGGCCATAGAGCTCAACCGTTGGCTTTGTGCTTTTATTCCTTGCTCGGTATGACTGGATTTTTCATCTAAGCTGGTGGCAATACCCTTAAAGGTAATGGTGGAATCTTGCATTCGACCGAGCACAGTGCGTAACTTGGCCTGCAGCATACCTTGGTTGTATTTTGCAATGCTAAAAGGGGCATGCCCATCGTAAATATACCGAGAGACGGAATCAAATTCAGCACGTTGTTTGGCCAATTGGGCGGGTGTAATTATAAGCTCATCGTAGTTTATAAAGAGCAATGATAAGAGTAATACACTGGTAATGATTGCGCTAAGCCACCCCGCTTGTAAGGTAAGCAAAATAAGGCTCGATAAAATCGCAAATATACTGATAGTTTGTCGCACTCCGATGTTTTCACGCCAATGCCATACCTGTTTACCCGCATTGATGGCCGTGTATAAGCGTTGTGCCCGTTGCTTTAATTGTTCAGAAGGTCTGACGCGCACAGATTGGTAGCCGACCAATTGGCCTCGTTCAAAAATCGGAGTGACAAAAGCATCGACCCAATAATAGCGACCATCTTTACAACGATTTTTTACGACTCCCCGCCATGAATGCCCCTCTTTGAGTTTTTCCCACAGTTCTTTAAATGCTGCTTTGGGCATATCAGGGTGGCGCACTATGTTGTGATTTTTCCCTACGAGTTCATCCTCAGAAAACCCAGAGATAGCGCAAAAAGCTTCATTTGCGTACGTTGTTACGCCTCTTAAATCTGTTGTTGATACGAGTTGCTGAGAGTCGTCAAATGTGACCTCTTCATTCGTGATTGATTGCCCTCGACGCATGTTTTTCTCCATAGGGAATACACAGAAATTATGTTAGATTATAGCCAGTTATAACAATAGGTAAAAGTTAGGAATAACAATGAATGAGACAACCCAAACCTATGGCGTATACCAATTTGGTAACGCAGATGCTTTAACCAATATTTCACAGACTCTATCACATCTTGATGCGGAAGATGTTCGAATTAAGGTGATCAGCAGCAGTGTTAATCCAATTGACGTAAAAACGCGGATGGGATTAGGCTTTGTGGCTAAAAATAAAGCACCTGAGGCGTTCATGGCTTTAGGGTATGATGTATTTGGTGTGGTTGAGAGCGTTGGTAAAAATGTCTCTGACGTTCAGGTTGGCCAGCACATTATTGCTATGGCAGGGTTTGCTCATTCGCCTGGGTGTTATTCGACTCATGTTCATGCCAATCAAAGTGAGTTAATTGTTGTTGGTGCGCAAGAAAACCCACGGATTGCCGGTCTATGTTTGGCAGGTTTGACAGCGTGGCAGGCATTACAGAAACTTATGCATCATAAAGACAAGCCATTGTTTATTAATGCGTCAACGGGTGGGGTAGGCCATTTAGCGATTCAAATTGCGAAAATGCTAGACTTTGATGTTGTGGCGCTGAGCGCTCGTGCTTCTCATCAGTTATTACAGGCGCTTGATGTCAGTGTTATGAGTTACGACACGTTTTATGACAGTGCGCAGCATAACTGTTCCTTGCTCGATTTAGTCGGCGGCGAATGTGGTTTGCAATTACTAGAGCATATAAAGAAGGGCAATTCAGTTGTAACGGTACCTACTTTGTCAAAGGATGTGATGTGCACTAAAGCAGAGAGTCTTGGTATTAACGCAAGTGGTATTGTTGTTAGCGCTAATAGAGCGGACTTAAAAGCGCTATATAGTGCATATCAAACTGGAGAGATTCGAGTGCATGAAGATAAAACATTTTGTTTAGACGATATATCTGGGGCCCATAGTTATATGGAGCAAGGTAACTATTGCGGAAAAATTATAATTACCGCTTGAGTATTTACACAATTGACCCCATTGAGATGACATTGCCCGTATTGGCTTGAGGATACTTTTTTGATTACTACAGAACTTAAAACACGATTAGACACTTTATCTCAGCCTAAGCATAAGCATGCAATTAAAGGCATAAAACGAGGCATTGAGCGCGAGGCGCTAAGAATTAAAGCAAGTGGCAAAATAGCTCAAACTTCGCACCCAGAGGGAGCGGGTCACCCGCTAACGCATAATAGTATTACGACAGATTTCTCTGAATCATTACTCGAGTTTATTACACCTGCTGGCGAAAATGCAGAAGAGACGTTGGCACAACTTCGCGACTTGCAAAAGTTCACTTTAGAGCATATGGGCGATGAGCTGTTGTGGCCGATGAGTATGCCGTGTTTTATTAACGATGAAAATGACATAGCCTTGGCGCAATTCGGCAACTCTAATATTGGCCGTATGAAAACACTGTATCGCGAAGGGTTAAAAAATCGCTACGGTAGTATGATGCAAGCCATTGCTGGCGTGCATTTTAATATGTCGTTTCCAGACTCATTATGGCAAAGCTTACAAGAGCTCCATGATGACAAGCAGCCCAAACAAGCATTTATCTCGGAACAGTACCTTGGTTTGATCCGCAACTTTAAGCGAGAAATGTGGCTTGTGAGCTATTTATTTGGTGCATCACCTTCTTTGTGTAGCTCTTTCTTACAAGGTAATGACAGTGCTTTACCATTTGAAAAAATTGGTAAAGGTACGTTATATCTTGAACATGGCACGGCATTGCGCCTTGGCGATCTTGGTTATACGAACAGTGCCCAATCGTCATTGAAAGTGACGTATAACAATTTAGATGAGTATATTGCGGGTTTACGTTCAGCAATTCATTGTCACTCAGACTTATACGGTGAGTTAACTGATTACAAAAGTGATAACCCAAAACAGTTAAATAAAAATATTCTGCAAATAGAGAATGAATTTTACTCACCTGTTAGGCCAAAGCGCAACAGCGAAAGTGGTGAAACACCTTCTCAAGCATTAGCGAAAGGCGGCATTGAGTACATTGAGATCAGAGCGCTTGATGTTAACCCTTTTGCTGATACCGGTATTGATATTGAGCAGATCCGATTTTTAGATGTATTTTTGACGTATTGCTTATTGAAAGCATCACCAGAAATGGATTGGGATGAGCAGCAACTGACGCAGGTCAATTTACAAAATGTGGTGAATCAAGGTAGAAATCCAGATTTGGTGTTGAAACAAGCATCGCACACAGTGAACATTACTAAATGGGCGACGCAAATATTTACGGATCTTGCGGCGGTTGCAAAGTACATGGACAGCGCGTGTGACACGTTAGATTACTCTAATACAATTGCAAAGTTGAGCGCTTGGGTGACAGATAGTTCGCTTACGTATTCAGGTAGATTAATTGGGCTATTGAAAAGTGAACAACAAGATGCTGGTGTGATGGCGCTGTCGCTTGCACACACATATAAAGCAGCGTCAAAGCAGCAGCCGTATAGTGTTTATAACGAACAAATACTGCTCAATGAGGCAGCTAAATCTAAAGAAAAGGAGCAAGCAGTCAGTAACGATGACCAGCTGTCTTTTAGCGCTTTTTTAGATGATTATTTTGCTAAAGCGTAGGCAAAAAAAAAGCGTAGCTAAAAAGGCTACGCAAATATAAATCAGGGATGAAACAATGCTAAACTACTGCATTCACAAGGTATGACTCAGCCCTTTCAAAAAAGTTCCAAATTAAAATAAATTTATTTATTTTTCGCATAGCCTAGTATTTATTATCAGCAATTATTGTGAAATCAGCTTTAATGTGTTTTCTCTTCCATAGTTTTACTATGAGATAAACCACAACCGCCAGAGTAATTGAGCTTGGCGGATACTTTTCCAGGTTCAACTTTGTATTTAACTCGCTGAACGCTAGAAAAATGACTGACTTTGCCATAGCGGTTATTGCCGTCGAAATTATAAAGGGTGTATTCTGACTAAACGGGTTCATAATCGTCTCTAATATCTGGCACAGTCACTCGGTATGCAGCGTTACCAGATATAGCAATGCGCTCCTGCAGTGCTCGCCAAGTTCTATTTTCCGGCAAGCGAATAGATGCGGTTTGTATGATAATACCATTAGAGTGTGTTGACTGGTTGCCGTAGTTACCAAGGCCGCCAATCGCCACTAACTTGTCTCTTAACTGGGGGTTTTTGAGTACCGCATTGTGTTGCCACTAACCTTGGACTGTCCTGCCATTGGTCGTGATAGAACCTCCGTTTTCAGCATCTATAATCGCGTAATATCGTTCATTACTTTAATAAGTATTGCCGATAGATAAATCGTTCAAAACGACTCCATATTACCCATTTGCCGTTGTTCCCTTTATTAGAACCTGTGATATCAAGCTGTGTGTAATGAGAGCGATATGAGACTAAGGGTATATCAATGGCGACGCCTTGCGGTTGCGAATTGGTTTGCTACAAGGTTCGGTTATGTGATTCAACACTATAAGCCCCGTGATTAAACTGATATTAGAAGAGGTTACTCGTTTTGAGGGCTCTCTTTTTTCGCCAGTCACTTTAATTTTTGCGGATATGAATCTCTTACATGGTGAAATCGAGGGTGCTTTTAATATTGAATGTACCAGCAGGAATATACACACTTTTATTGTTTTGTATTGCAAAGTTAGTGGCTGATTGTATTGCATGACTATCGTCAATGTTGTCATTTGCAAT